>JAOPVX010000269.1 GCA_025965975.1 Mycobacterium sp.
CTGCCGTAGTTGGACGCCCACTCGGCCACCGCCTTGCGCAGGGCCCGGCGTTCCTCGTTTTCGATGAAGCTGGTGTCGGTCACTGTGGATCTCCTTCTGCTTGCGGAGCTTCGACTCTTGCCAGGACGGCACCAACTTCGACTTGCTGACCGGTATCGACGTTGAGTTAGGCGAGCACGCCGTCGGCCGGCGCGGTGATGGTGTGCTCCATCTTCATCGCCTCCAGCCAGATCAGCGGCTGCCCGGCGGTGACGGTGTCGCCGACTGCCGCGCCGACGCGCAGCACCGAGCCCGGCATGGGCGCCAGCAGCGAGCCATGCGCGAAGGCAGCGTCGGGATCCGGAAAGCGCGGCAGCGCAACGAGCGCCACCGGCCCGAGCGGGGAGTCCACGAAAACCTGCTCGCCGTAGCGGGCCACATCGAACGGACACTCCACACCGTCCACGGCCAGCACCACCCGTTCGGGCTGCGCACTCACCAGTGCCACGGCATCGTGGCCGGGCAGATCTAGCCCGGTGCGGGTGAACCGGTAGGAAACCTTGTGGGTTTCACCGGCCGTGTCGCTGTATTGCTTGGTTTGGTGACCGGAGGCGAGGTTGCGCCAGCCGCTGGGCGCTGCGGCGAACACCGTTGCGGTTTGGCGGTTGTGCGCCGCATCGGCAAGCGCGGCGGCCACCGCCGACAATGCGACCGCGCTCGTGTCACTCAGCGGCGCGGCCAGCTCGGCCAGCCCGTGGGTGTCGAAGAACCCGGTGTCGGTGGCGCCGTCGAGGAAGCCCGGATGGCGCAACACATTCACCAGCAGGTCGCGGTTGGTGCGAACGCCGTGGATGCGGGCGCGGGCCAGCGCGTCGGCGAGCATGCCTGCGGCCTGGCCGCGGGCCGGCGCGTAGGAGATGACCTTGGCGATCATCGGGTCGTAGAACACCGACACCGTTGAGCCGTCGACGATTCCGGAGTCGACACGGATGCCGCGCACGTGAGGAGCGAATTGAGCGCCGCGCACGTGAGGAGCGAATTGAGCGCCGCGCACGTGAGGAGCGAATTGGGCGCTGCGCACGTGAGGAGCGAATTGAGAACAGCCTGGCACGTCGAACCGGTGCACGGTGCCGGCCTGCGGCTGCCACCCCTGCGCCGGGTCCTCGGCGTACAGGCGCGTCTCGATCGAATATCCCCGCGACGGCGGAGGCTCGGCGTCGAGCCGGCCACCGTCGGCGACGTGCAGCTGCAGTTCGACGAGGTCCAGACCGGTGGTTTCCTCGGTAACCGGGTGCTCGACCTGCAGTCGGGTGTTCATCTCGAGGAAAAAGAAGTCACCGCGTTCGGAGGCCATGAACTCGACGGTGCCTGCGCCCGTGTAACCGATCGCGGTCGCCGCAAGCCGCGCCGCGTCGAAGAGCTTGGCCCGCATGCCGGGGGTGCGTTCGACCAGTGGTGAGGGTGCTTCCTCGATGATCTTCTGGTGGCGCCGCTGGATGGAGCATTCGCGTTCGCCGACCGCCCACACGGTGCCGTGCTCGTCGGCAAGGACCTGCACCTCGACGTGGTGGCCGGTGGCCAGGTAGCGCTCGCAGAACACCGTCGGGTCGCCGAACGCCGACTGGGCTTCTCGCCGCGCGGCTTGCACTTGGGTTGGCAGTTCAGATAATTCGCGGACCACCCGCATGCCGCGGCCACCGCCGCCCGCCGAGGCCTTGATGAGTACCGGCAGCTGGTCAGCCGTCACGGTGCCGGGGTCGAGCTCGTCGAGTACGGGCACGCCCGCCGCGGCCATCATCTTCTTGGCCTCGATCTTGGAACCCATCGCGGCGACCGCGGCCACCGGCGGCCCGATCCACGTCAGGCCCGCATCCAGCACGGCGGCGGCGAATTCGGGGTTCTCCGAGAGGAATCCGTATCCCGGGTGAATCGCGTCGGCGCCCGCCGCCCTGGCCGCGGCGATCAGCTGCTGGGCATCGAGGTACCCGTTGCGGCGCTGGAGGCGGACCCTGGCGTCGGCCTCCGCAACGTGCGGGGCGGCGGCGTCCGGATCGGTGTAGACGGCAACGGTGCCGATGCCGAGCTGCCTGCAGGTGGCGAACACCCGCCGGGCGATCTCGCCGCGGTTGGCGACAAGAATTTTATGAATCATCGCTCGGCCCCCTGCTCTTCGCGCAAGCGCTCATCGCCCTCACATCCGGAAGACGCCGAAGTTCGACGTCCCATTGATCGGGCCATTGGCGATGGCGGACAAGCACATTCCCAGCACGGTGCGGGTGTCGCGCGGGTCGATCACGCCGTCGTCGTAGAGTCGGCCGGACAGGAACATCGGCAGCGACTCGGCCTCGATCTGCGCCTCGACGGCGGCACGCAACGCGGCGTCGGCGTCCTCGTCGACCTGCTGACCTCGGCCCTCCGCGGCGGCACGGCTGACGATCGACAGCACACCGGCCAGTTGTGTGCCGCCCATCACCGCGGATTTCGCGCTCGGCCAGGCGAACAGGAACCGCGGGTCGTAGGCGCGGCCGCACATACCGTAGTGGCCCGCGCCGTAGGAGGCGCCGATCAGCAGCGAGATGTGCGGCACGGTGGAATTCGACACGGCGTTGATCATCATCGAGCCGTGCTTGATCATCCCGCCTTCCTCGTAGGCCTTTCCGACCATGTAGCCGGTCGTGTTGTGCAGGAACAGTAGTGGCGTGTCGGAGCGGTTGGCGAGCTGGATGAACTGGGTGGCCTTCTGTGACTCTTCGGAGAACAGCACGCCGCGGTGGTTGGCCAGGATGCCGATCGGGTAGCCGTACAACGTCGCCCATCCGGTCACCAGCGACGAGCCGTACAGCGCCTTGAACTCGTCGAACTCGGAGCCGTCAACGACGCGAGCGATGACCTCGCGGGGATCGAACGGGATACGCAGGTCGGACGGGACGATGCCGACCAGTTCTTCGGCGTCGAACAGCGGCTCGGCGGCCGGGCCGGGAACCGGGCCGTGTTTGCGCCAGTTCAGACGGGCGACGATGCGACGGCCGATGCGGACGGCGTCGAGCTCGTCGACGGCGAAATAGTCCGCCAGACCCGAAGTGCGGGCATGCATTTCGGCGCCACCCAGCGCCTCGTCGTCGGACTCCTCACCGGTGGCCATCTTCACCAGCGGTGGGCCCGCAAGGAACACCTTCGAGCGTTCCTTGATCATCACGACATGGTCGGACATGCCGGGAATGTAGGCACCGCCCGCCGTTGAGTTTCCGAACACCAGCGCGATCGTCGGGATGCCCGCCGCCGACAGCCGAGTCAGGTCCCGGAACATCTGCCCGCCGGGGATGAAGATCTCCTTCTGCGTCGGCAGGTCGGCGCCGCCGGATTCGACCAGCGAGATGACGGGCAGCCGGTTCTCCAGCGCGATCTGGTTGGCTCGCAGGATCTTCCGCAGCGTCCACGGGTTACTGGTGCCGCCCTTGACCGTGGGGTCGTTGGCAACCAGCAGGCATTCGACCCCTTCGACCGCGCCGATGCCTGCGACGAGGCTGGCGCCCACGGTGAAGTCGCTGCCCCACGCGGCCAGCGCACTCAGCTCAAGGAACGGAGAGTCGGGGTCGACCAGCAGCTCGATGCGTTCGCGTGGGGTCAGCTTGCCTCGGGTGTGGTGCCGTTCGACGTACTTGGCGCCGCCGCCCGCAAGCGCCTTGGTGTGCGCCGCGTTGAGCTCAGCCAACTTGGTGGTCATCGCCGCTGCGGCGTCGGTGTACGCGGGTGACCTCGTGTCGACCATGGACTTCAACGCCGTCATGACTGAAATCCCAACGTCTTTGCGGCCAGCGACGTGAGGATCTCAGTGGTTCCGCCGCCGATGCCGAGAATCCGCATGTCGCGGTACTGGCGTTCGACTTCGGACTCGGTCATGTAGCCCATGCCGCCGAACAGCTGCACCGCCTGGTTCGCTACCCACTCACCGGCCTCGACGGCGGTGTTCTTGGCGAAGCACACCTGAGTTATCAAGGAGTTCTGCGCTGTGCCCGATGTCGCCGCCGAAGCGGCTCCTGTGCCCGATGTCGCCGCCGACGCGGCTCCTGTGCCCGATGTCGCCGCCGACGCGGTTGCTGTGCCTGATGTCGCCGCCGAAGCGGCTCCTGTGCATGATGTCGCCGCCGATGCGGCTCCGGAAGCCATCTGCCGCTCCACGAGATCGCGGGTGTACACCCGCGCGACGTCGATGCGCCGGGCCATCTCGGCCAGCGTGTTCTGCACCTGCTGACGGGAGATCAACGGCCTGCCGAAGGTTTCGCGGTTGCGGCACCATTCGACCGTCAGGTCAAGGCAGCGCTGTGCGCTGGAATACGCCTGCGCTGCAAGGGCGACGCGTTCGGACACGAACGCCGCCGCGATCTGCACGAAACCGGAATTCTCGGCGCCGATCAGATTCGCCGCGGGAACGCGCACATCGATATAGGACAGCTCGGCGGTGTCCGAGGACCGCCAGCCCATCTTGTCCAGCTTGCGGGTGACCTCAAACCCCGGTGTGCCCTTGTCGACGACGATCAACGAAACGCCCGTAGCGCCGGGGCCACCGGTGCGGGCGGCGGTCACCACGTAGTCGGCGCGCACGCCGGACGTGATGTAGGTCTTGGCGCCATTGATGATGTAGTCGTCGCCGTCACGAACCGCGCGTGTGGTCAGGTGACCGACGTCCGAGCCGCCGCCGGGTTCGGTGATGGCCAGGCTGCCGATCAGCTCGCCTCGCAGGGTGGGCCGCACGTAGGTGTCGATCAGCCGTTCATCGCCAGAGGCGATCATGTGCGGCACCGCGATCCCGCAGGTGAACAGCGACGCGAACACTCCGCCCGGCGAACCGGCGTAATGCATCTCCTCGCAGATGATCACCGAGTCCGCGCCGTCGCCGCCGCCACCGCCCACCGCCACGGCAAGGCCCGCGCCGAGCAACCCGGCCTCGCCGGCCTTGCGGTGAAGCTCGCGGGGTAGCTCGCCGCTGCGCTCCCACTCGTCGACGTGCGGCAGCACTTCACGTTCGGCGAACGCGCGCACCGACTTTCGAAGCTGCTCGCGCTCCGGTGTGTGCCAGATGTTCACGACAGGAGGTCCTCCGGGATGTCTTTGCACAACTCGACAGGTATGTCGACGGTCCGGCTGCGCAACCACTCGCCCAGCCCCTTGGCCTGTGGGTCGAACCGCGCCTGATACGCGACGCCCTGCCCGAGGATGCCGTCGATGACGAAGTTGACCGCCCACAGGTTGGCCAACACATGTCGGGTGACCGGCAAATCGGCTGTCTCGGGCAGTAATTCGCGCAACTTGTCTACCGTCAGCGTATGCGCCAGCCAACGCCAGTGCGCCGCGGTGCGCACCCACACCCCGACGTTGGCGGCACCACCCTTGTCGCCACTGCGCGCGCCGGCGATCAGGCCGAGCGGCACTCGCCGCGTCTCGCCGAACGGCAACGGCTCGGGCAGTGCAAACGGTGGAACGGGTGCCAATTCCAGCGTCTGGGCCGCGGGCGGAATCTCGGTCCGGCTGCCATCGGCGTGCACGGCGACGTGTGGCACGTCGGCGGCGTCGACGTAGCCTGGCGTGAACACGCCGTAGACCTGTCCGTCACCCGGCGGTGACGTGCTGGTGAATCCGGGATAGCTGGCGAGCGCGAGTTCGACTGCTGCTGAAGAGAATTGGCGCCCCACGTTGGCAGGGTCGGCATCCCGAACCACACACCGGAGCAGGGCGCTGGCGGCTTCCTCGGTGTCGGCGTCGGCATGGTCGGTGCGCGCCAGCGTCCACTGGGTCTCGGCGGGCTTGACCGTCAGGCTGGTTTCCAGTTGCCGGCGCAGCAGTTCGGCCTTGGCCTCGATGTCCAGGCCGGTCAGCACCAATGTCATCTCGTTGCGGAAGCCGCCGATGCGGTTCAGCGACACCTTCAAGGTCGGCGGTGGCGGCTCACCCTTGACGCCGCTGATTCGCACCCGGTCGGGCCCGTCGTCGGACAACTCGATGGTGTCGACCCGCAGCGTCACATCGGGATTCGCATAGCGCGCACCGCCGATCTCGTAGAGCAGCTGGGCGGTGACCGTGCCGACGGTGACCGCGCCGCCCGTACCCGGATGCTTGGTGATCACCGACGACCCGTCGGCGTGGATCTCGGCGAGTGGGAAGCCGGGATGCGTCAGGTCGGCGACCTCGGTGAAGAATGCATAGTTCCCCCCGGTGGCCTGCGCACCGCACTCGATAACGTGACCGGCGGCCACCGCACCCGCCAGCGCGTCGTAGTCGGTGCGGCTCCAGCCGAAGTGGGCCGCGGCGGGGCCGACGATCACCGACGCGTCGGTGACACGACCCGTCACGACCACATCGGCGCCGTTGCTCAGGCAGTCGGCGATGCCCCACGCCCCGAGGTAGGCATTGGCCGCCAGTGGCGCACCGAAACCCAGCTCCTCGGCCCGGCCCACCAGATCGTCGCCCTCAACATGGGCGACGCTGACGGACAGGCCGAGCCGCTCGGCCAGCGCACGGACCGCGGTGGCCAGCCCGGCGGGGTTCAGCCCGCCCGCGTTGGCGACGATCCGCACACCGCGGTCGAGCGCGGTGCCAAGGCAGTCCTCAAGCTGGGTCAAGAACGTCTTGGCATAGCCGCGGTCGGGCGACTTGGCGCGGTCGCGGGCCAGGATCAACATGGTCAGCTCGGCCAGGTAGTCGCCGGTCAGATAGTTCAGGTCCCCGCCGGTCAGCATCTCCCTCATCGCCGCCAGCCGGTCCCCGTAGAAGCCAGAGCAGTTGCCGATGCGGACCGGGCCAGGAGAAGAAGCCACGCAGTCTCCCTTCATCGCCGCGCCAACCAACCGGTAGGTTATCGGCTACCGGCGGTATCGCGTCAAGGCAGTCCCTTGTTTTGCAGGCTACGCAGCTCACCGGCTATCCTGAAGGGCAATTGCCGACGCCTGACCTACGTGCGGCGTGCATTTCAGTACCCGTATAGAGGAGAGCTCGATCATGGCTGTGCCCAAGCGCAGGATGTCGCGCGCGAATACCCGTAGCCGGCGCGCGCAGTGGAAAGCCAAGCGCCCCGAACTCGTGAACGTGACCGTCGCCGGTCAGCAGCACAAGGTGCCGCGGCGCCTGCTCAAGGCCGCCCGCCTCGGCCTTATTGATCTCGACCGCGGCTGAGGCGGCTCCGGCGCGCCTCTCAGGTCAGTCTCAGGTGATCGATAGACACTGTGGCAGTGCGCATACTTGTCGTTGACGACGATCGCGCGGTGCGCGAATCTCTGCGCCGATCGCTCTCCTTCAACGGGTATTCGGTCGAGCTGGCGCAGGACGGCCGTGAAGCCCTCGACGCGATCGCCAACGACCGGCCTGATGCCTTGGTGCTCGACGTGATGATGCCACGGCTGGACGGTCTCGAGGTTTGCCGTCACCTCCGCAGCACCGGCGACGACCTGCCCATCCTGGTGCTCACCGCCCGCGACTCGGTGTCCGAGCGGGTCGCCGGCCTGGACGCGGGCGCCGACGACTACCTGCCCAAGCCGTTCGCCCTCGAGGAATTGCTGGCGCGGATGCGGGCGCTGTTGCGCCGAACCACGCCCGACGACGGCGCTGAGTCGCCGGTGCTGACGTTCTCCGATCTGTCCCTTGACCCGGTGACTCGCGAGGTCACCCGCGGCCACCGGCAGATCAGCCTGACCCGCACCGAGTTCTCGCTGCTCGAAATGCTGATCGCCAACCCGCGGCGGGTGCTCACCCGCAGCCGCATCCTCGAGGAGGTCTGGGGGTTCGACTTCCCGACGTCCGGCAATGCGCTCGAGGTGTACGTCGGATACCTGCGCCGCAAGACCGAAGCAGAAGGAGAGCCGCGACTGATCCACACCGTGCGCGGGGTGGGTTATGTGTTGCGTGAGACACCGCCCTGATGTCAGCCCAGAAGTTCGGGTTCAGGCCGCGGACCATGTCGCGGCCGCCACTTGGCGCTGCCAGCTCACTGTCGCTTCGTTGGCGCGTGATGCTGCTCGCTATGTCGATGGTGGCCATGGTCGTGGTGCTGATGGCGGTCGCCGTTTACGCGGTGATATCGCGGGCGCTCTACGACGACATAGACAACCAGCTGCACAGCCGGGCCCGGCTGCTCATCGAGAGCGGGTCGCTGGCCGCCGATCCCGGCAAGGCCATCGAGGGCACCGCGTATTCGGACGTCAACGCGATGCTGGTCAATCCAGGCCGGTCCATCTACACCGCCAACCAAGAGGGGCAGACGCTGCCGCTGGGCGGCCCGGAAAAGGATGTGGTGCAGGGCGAGTTGCTGATGTCGCTGCGCACCGCCGACCACCAGCGGGTACTGGCGCTGCACCTGACCAACGGCAGCTCGCTTCTGATCTCCAAGAGCCTGGCGCCGACGGGCGAGGTGCTCAAACGGCTGGGCACCGTGCTGCTCATCGTCGGCGGCCTCGGCGTCGCGGTGGCCGCGATCGCGGGCGGTGCGGTCGCCCGTGCGGGTCTGAGGCCGGTGGCGCGGCTCACCGAAGCCGCCGAACGGGTGGCGCGCACCGACGACCTGAGACCCATTCCGGTGTTCGGCAGCGACGAACTGGCCCGCCTCACCGAGGCTTTCAACATGATGCTGCGGGCGCTTGCCGAATCGCGTGAACGCCAGACGCGGCTGGTCACCGACGCAGGTCACGAGCTGCGTACCCCGTTGACGTCGCTGCGCACCAACGTCGAACTGTTGATGGCGTCGATGGCGCCGGGCGCGCCACGGCTGCCCGAGGAGGAAATGGCCGAGCTGCGCACCGATGTGATCGCGCAGATCGAGGAATTGTCCACGCTGGTGGGCGACCTGGTGGATCTGACCCGCGACGAGGCAGGCACCGTCATCCACGAACCAGTCGACATGTCCGACGTGGTAGAGCGGTCCCTCGAACGAGTTCGAAGGCGCCGCAGCGGCATTGATTTCGACGTCTCGGTCACCGGATGGCAGGTGTACGGCGACAGCGGTGGATTGGCGCGCGCGGTGCTCAACCTGCTCGACAACGCCGCGAAGTGGAGCCCGCCCGGCGGCCGCGTCGGCGTCCGGTTGACCCAGATCGACCCGTTACATGCCGAACTGGTGGTGTCCGACCGCGGTCCCGGCATCCCGCCGCAGGAGCGGCGGCTGGTGTTCGAGCGGTTCTTCCGTTCGACGTCGGCACGTGCGATGCCCGGCTCGGGTCTTGGCCTGGCGATCGTCAAACAGATTGTGGTCAAACACGGTGGCACGCTGCGGGTCGAGGACACTGTTCCCGGCGGGCAACCACCAGGAACGTCGATGCACGTGGTGCTGCCCGGCCGGCCTATTCCGGCGACACGCCCCGCCGGCATAGACGAGCCGGTGGTCAGCGCCGACAATGCTTGACCGGGGAGGTCGTAGGTAGGGGAGGAAAGTCTGTGGATGTCCCGAAAGTTCTCTAAGTGGATTCTCAGCCCAGATGGGCACCCTGAGCGTGCATCCGTCGTTGTTTCAGATGTCGGAACCTACTCCAGGAAGAGCACCGCAGCGACATGACGAACCACCCGAGGTACACGCCGCCGCCACCACCACCGGGCCACCGGCCGGGCGGCCATGAGCAGCACGCGGCGCCCGGATACCCCGGTGCACACCGGCCAGGTCCGTACCAGCCGCCCCAGCAGCCGCAGCCGCAGCCGCAGCCGTACGACTGGCGCTACGCGACCCAGCAGCAGTCACAGCCTTTTCGGGCGCCCTACGATCCGTACCGCGGCGCCCAACAGCCATCCGGCATCCCGGTCCCGCCGGTGCCCCGAAAGCGTTCCCGCGCAGGTGCTTTGACCGCTGGCGCCGCCGCAGTGGCGATCGTCTCGGCAAGTATCGGCGGCGGAGTCGCTCTGCTCGTGCAGCCGGACCGGCCTTCGGCCAGTTCGAGCGTCACCGGATTGGCGCCCAGTGTGCCCGCCGCGAGCCTGCCCGCAGGCACGGTCGAGCAGGTCGCGGCCAAAGTGGTGCCCAGCGTGGTCAAGTTGGAGGTCGACCTCGGGAAGCAGTCCGAAGAGGGCTCCGGCGTCATCCTGTCCACCGACGGCCTGATCATGACGAACAACCACGTCGTGTCCGCCTCCAAAGACACACCCGGCGGAGCGGGCGGCGCCCAGACCAAGGTGACCTTCGCCGACGGTCGCACAATGCCATTCACCGTCGTCGGCACCGACCCCAGTAGCGACATCGCGGTGGTCCGCGCCCAGGGCGCGTCGGGCTTGACCCCGATCACTTTGGGCTCATCGGGCAACCTGCGGGTGGGCCAGGACGTGGTGGCGGTCGGCTCGCCGCTGGGACTGGAAGGCACCGTGACCACCGGCATCATCAGCGCGCTGAACCGACCGGTCGCCGCGGGCGGCGATGCGCAGAACCAGAACACCGTGCTCGACGCCATTCAGACCGACGCGGCGATCAACCCAGGTAACTCGGGCGGCGCGCTGGTCAACATGAACGGCGAGCTGGTCGGGGTGAACTCGGCCATCGCGACACTCGGCGGCGACGCGGGCCCGCAGGCCCAGAGCGGGTCGATTGGGCTCGGCTTCGCGATCCCGGTCGACCAGGCCAAGCGGATCGCCGACGAGCTCATTCAGAGTGGCACCGCCGCGCACGCCTCGCTCGGCGTCCAGGTCGGCAACGACTCCGGCATCGACGGCGCCAAGATCGTCGAGGTCACCAACGGCGGTGCCGCGGCGGCCGCGGGGCTGCCGAGCGGCGTCGTGGTGACCAAGGTGGACGACCGCGTGATCGGCAGCGCCGATGCGCTGGTGGCCGCGGTGCGGTCCAGGGCGCCAGGGGACAAAGTGACGCTGACGTACCTGGATCCGTCAGGTAAGCCGCAGACCGTGCAGGTCACCCTCGGCAAGGCGGCTCAGTGATCCTGACCTCGGGCCCGGCCACACTGAGAGTGGCCGCGCCACCGTCACTGCCCAGATATACGGTTGCACTCATGGAACAGCCAGGGGAGTTGGTGGGCCGGGCGCTCGTCGTCGTCGTCGATGACCGCACCGCTCATGGCGAGGAGGACCACAGCGGTCCGTTGGTCACCGAGCTGCTCGGTGAGGCGGGGTTCGTGGTCGACGGTGTGGTCGTGGTCTCCTCCGACGAGGTGGAGATCCGCAATGCGCTCAACACGGCGGTAATCGGGGGAGTGGACCTAGTGGTGTCGGTGGGCGGCACGGGGGTGACCCCGCGCGACGTCACGCCCGAGTCGACCCGCGACATCCTTGATCGTGAACTGCTCGGCATCTCCGAGGCGCTGCGTGCCTCCGGCCTGTCCGCCGGAATCGTCGAAGCCGGTGTGTCCCGCGGGCTTGCCGGGATTTCGGGCAGCACCCTCGTAGTTAATCTCGCCGGCTCCAGGGCTGCAGTCCGCGACGGCATGGCGACGCTGAGCCCGCTGGCGGTCCAGATCATCGGCCAGCTATCCAGCTTGGAGATCTAACCAGATTGGGCTTGCTGCGCTTCTGCCGCCTCGACGCAGACCCGGCGTCGACGCCATCGGCTGGGTGCCCAGAGAAAATTACGGCGTCGTCCCGTCCGTTACGGGCGTGTGAACGTCTATCTTTCCACGAATGTGATCTTCGTCACACCGGAAGTGGACTGTGACGGATCCTCCAAAGCGGTCCCGGGATTCAGTTAACAAGATTTTCGGGGATCCGTTGCCGGAGTTACCGGTTGACGAGCGTGACAGTCTTTCGCCGGACGATGCTGCCGAGCACGACCGGTGGTTGCGGGACAACATTCCGCCTCACCATGATTGACCTGTGATTTCGCGTTAAGCGCGGATAACAGCGGATCGTTGCTCGGCGTCAGAATCTGACACTGATGTGCGAAGCGAAAGCGGCCGTGTTCCCTCGTCGTCGCAACACGTTCGGCCCTGCGACGCGTGCGTGGCCAAGCCAAAGCGATTCCAGCAAACTTCCAGCACTAGGTGGCTGAATCGGCGGCCATGACGCCCACGCGTTGCCGGGGCGATGCCTCCCCGTTATGTTCCTCCTGTCAACGATGAGCGAAACGTAAGAGCAGCATGTGAGGTCTCTCATTTGCGTCATATGCTGCCCACGCGTCGTGTGTGGTTTAGCGGTAGCACCAGGCACGTACAACAACACGGTGAGCCAACGGGTCCACCGTCGACATAGCTAGGGAGAACATGAAGGCAATCAGTCGGGTGCTGATCGCGATGGTCGCGGCGATCGCCGCTCTGTTCGTGAGCACGGGCACCTCTCACGCAGGTCTGGATAACGAGCTGAGTCTGGTCGATGGTCAGGACCGGACGCTGACGATCCAGCAGTGGGACACCTTCCTTGATGGTGTGTTTCCCCTGGACCGCAACCGGCTGACCCGTGAGTGGTTCCACTCGGGCAGTGCTGTGTACAACGTGGCCGGCGCGGGTGCCGATGCGTTTGAGGGCACCCTCGAGCTGGGTTACCAGATCGGCTTCCCCTGGTCGCTGGGTGTGGGCATCAACTTCAGCTACACCACGCCGAACATCCTGCTCGACGACACGAACATCGGTCCGACAGCGTTCACCGGCGGCGGCGGCGGTGTCCCGCAGACGCTTCAGGTCATTACCCCGAACCTGTTCCCGGGTGTGTCGATCTCTGCTGACCTGGGTAACGGTCCGGGCATTCAGGAAGTGGCGACGTTCTCGGTCGACGTGTCGGGTCCGCACGGCAAGGTGGCGGTCTCCAACGCGCACGGCACCGTGACCGGTGCGGCCGGTGGTGTCCTGCTGCGTCCGTTCGCCCGCCTGATCTCCAAGGCCGGTGACAGCGTCACCACCTACGGCGAACCCTGGAACATGAACTAAACTCCCAGCTCAGCGCATAACAAGACGGCCCCTGGCGATCCCGCCGGGGGCCGTTTTGGTCTT
>JAOPVX010000280.1 GCA_025965975.1 Mycobacterium sp.
AGGTGACCACCGCCGAATCTTCACGCACCACGGTGCGCCCACCCGGCGCCGGTCTGCTGACTTAGGACATTTTTCGGCCGTTACCGTCGTTGTTGGGGGTCGTTGATCTGCAGTTTGTTGGTCGTCGGGCCGAGAATCTGCACATTAAATCTTGGCTCGTAGGGTCGAGGTTGTGGAAGTCGTTGGGTGCAAGGACTTTACGTTGCACGACGGAGAAGTAGATCTCCACCTGATTGAGCCAAGACGCGTGCACGGGCAGGTGGATCAGGCGCAGTGAATCACCCTGGAAATGCTGGAGCCCCCGGAAATGCCGGGACGGCTCACACCAAACCCGGGATCGTTCAGCCAATCACGAAAATTTGAGTAGTCGATTACTCGAGTCTGCTTGGCCAATACGATGAGACCCTGAACCGGGTCTCTATCTCCTAGCCCGATAGCAGACAGAAGGACGCAAGGGGGACTGCTGACATGGTCGAGAGGCTCGAGGTCGCGTCATTGCCACTGGCGCCGAAGAATCCGCTGCCGTATTGGCAACAGGTAAAGGCCTTTAGGGCTTATCACACCGGACCAGGAGAGCTGCGCGACGCAGGCGGCCCGGTGACGAGAATCAGTCTGGCCCCCAGATGGATGACGCCCACCGTGGTCGTTACCACGTCACCAAAGGGCGCCCGCGACGTTCTGGGCCGCACGGACGCGTTCCTTGACAAGAGACTTCCCGTTTTCGAGGAGCACCGGCGTGTCATGGGGGGAAATCTGTTCAACCTCAACCATGATGCGTGGCTGCCGCTGCGGCGCGCGCTGCAACCAGTATTTACCAAACAGCATGTTGCCCGATTCGGCGAGTACATGGCCGAGGCGGCCGAACGGGTTCCCCGGGGCTGGCGCGACGGCGCCGAGGTCGACCTCGGCGCGGAATGCCACATGCTGACGTTGCGGGCGTTGGGCCGCTCGGTGCTGGGCCTGGACCTTGATAAGCGGGCCGATGTCGTGGCCGGACCCCTTGGGATCGTGACGAAGTATGCGACCGATCGCGGCATGCGGCCGGTGCGCGCCCCGGCCTGGCTGCCGACCCCGGCGCGGCGACGTGTCCACGCGGCCAACGCCGCCCTTCATCGCCTCGGCGATGAGATTGTGCAGACATGCCGCGCCGATGCGACCATCGATGCACCGTTGGTCCACGCCCTGATCGCCGCGACCGATCCGGCGACAGGTCGCCCGCTCACTGACGAGCAGATCCGCCAAGAGCTTCTCATCTTCATGTTCGCCGGCCACGACACGACGGCGACTGCCCTAACGTATGCACTATGGGCCTTAGGCCACAGTCCTGACATGGAGGACCGGGTCGCCGCCGAAGCCGCCGACCTGGGCGATCGCCCGTTGACCGCCGACGACGTCCCCCGGCTTGGCTACACGGTCCAGGTGCTGCACGAGGCGCTGCGGCTCTGCCCACCGGCGCCCTTAGTAGCCAGGATGGCAATGAACGAGATTGAGGTCGACGGCCACCGGGTCGAAGCCGGCACCGCAACCATCATCGGAATCTACGCCATGCACCGCGACCCCGCCCTGTGGGACAACCCGCTGGTGTTCGACCCGGACCGCTTCAGCCGCGAGAACACAAAAGGCCGCGACCGCTGGCAGTACCTCCCGTTCGGCGGCGGACCACGATCATGCATCGGCGATCACTTCGCCATGCTCGAAGCCACCCTGGCGTTGGCTACCATCATCCGGGGCGCCGAGATCCGCTCCCTCGAAGACGACTTTCCCCTCACCGTACCGTTCACCATCGTCCCCGCCGCCCCGATCCCGGCCCGCGTACACCCGCGGAACTAGTGGTGGCGCACCGGAAGTTCATGCGTTAATTCGGTATGACGTTCGGGTGCGAGAACGGGTCGGCCGAACGCCGAGTTGGTGTTGGCCGAAGACGAGCGTGACCAGCTGATGCGATGGTCGCGTCGGGCTAAGTCTCGCAGGCGTTGGCATTGCCAGCGAAGACGAGCTCGACCGGCCCATCGCCGAACACCTGATACGCGATGCGGAGATCGCCGCAGGAGGCGTACGACGTGTCCGGCACAGCATTGAGCGTATAGATACCGGGCGCTACGACTTCCGACTTTGGCGCAGTTAAATAACGGCCCGTCTACCCGTGCCCCAACACGACGCCGCCCGACCCACTGCGACGAGCACCGCAGAAGCACGTTGCGGACATGTCCGCGACGTATCATCCCCGGTCAGAGGCACAATTTGAACCCAGTCGGTCGGTAAAATCGACGACGTGCACTTCTTAAAGCAGCGCGCGACGAGCATTGAGATCAGCAACCAGTTCAAGTACGTCAGCAACGAGTTCCCTCTGACGATCCTCTTCATCGGGATCGACCTGAAGGCCCGGGGGCTCTACAGCGACGGCACCCCCGGCCGTGGCATCCTGGGCCAGAGTGCGCGCCGCATCACGCCACTGATGTTTCGCAAGTTCTCCGTGCACGACGAGCAGCACCGCGCAGAGTGGCGCCAGCTGCTCCTCAGGATCGAAAAACAAGTCGTGCTTGCACAGAAAGAACGGGGCATGTTGGTCAACCTGTCCGACCAACTCTGGGCGCGCTGCAACGGACACATTGGATCTCTGACAACGCTGATCACCCGTGCCTGCCACCGCGCGATCCGAACCGGCGAGGAATACATCGATGCCCAACTACTGGAACAGATTCCGCTCGACGTCGCGGCAGCCGCTGAGCTGCCGGATATAAGGGCGCAGATTGAGCACGGCCGCATCACCACGCTGCCAAAACAACGGCGGCGACATATCCGAAGACACGAATCGGTGGCCGCCACGTGATCCCTAGTCGGCAGTCGTCCCGAGGAAGATTCCCGCGTAAAGAACAATGACGCGCAGCCTACCCGTCCGCGTACACCCGCTTTCCGCAGAGGCGCTTGACTCATGGCTCGCGGCAAGCGCACAGCGGATGCAATGCACATGGGGCGAGATCCTTGACGCGGTATTGCCGGAGTCGCCAGACACAGAATCTGTCAACCACAACATTGGAATGCTCTGGGGCGCTTTGACCGAAGGAGAACGAGCATCGGTGTCGGATGCCACCGAGGTCGCGCCAGACAGGCTGGACGCGATGACGCTCGCCGGGCGATTCGGCGATCAGATCATCTCTATCGACCCCAGTACGCGGAATGTGAGCACGCCATGGGGGCGGGTCCACCGTCAGCGATTCTGCCCGGCGTGCCTTCGAGCGACCAACGGCCGATTCAACCTGGAATGGCGGTTGCCATGGGTCTGTGCATGCACTGAGCACAGATGCCTCCTCGTAGATGTCTGTCCGGTATGCGCGCGAGCGCAAGACGTGGCGCCAAGATGGTTCCTGAAGCGACGCGCGCCGCTTCCTGACCGATGCCGCAATGCGATAACCACTGGCACTACGCAAGGCCGCTGCCCGGCAGTCCTGGCGACTGCGTCTATCCGTCGGCTGTACTCGGACGACCCAATCCTGGTCACCCAACAGACTCTGCGCGACTTGGTGGCTTGCGATGTCGTAGCACAGGGCGTTTACGCCACGATCCCGGTAGTTCCCGAGCAACTGCTCAAAGACGTTCGTGGCCTGGCCAATCGGATATTTCGGACAAGCACCCTAGATCTGATCCTAGACCTATTTGCCAAGGGAACAAGCCGCAAAATCGAACGTTGGCATCACCGTCTCGGAGCAGAGATACCCGGCGAACCACGCGACAGGTACTCGGTGACTATTGCGTCGTCCAGTTCGGTAGTGGCACTGAGCATCACGGCTGCGTTGACAGTCCTATTACAGGCCTCAATCGAGCAAGCGGGCGAAACACTTCGAACACTCACGAGGCGAAATGCCCAGCAACTCCACTACGGGACGGGCGAACTCGGCCAGTTCAGTGAAGCCGTCGTAGCCGTTGAGATCGTCTCGCAAGCCAAGACCTTCAGCGTTTTCGACGAGTTCCGCTACCGCACCGCCAGTGCAATACCACGTCTACCGGATATAGCTCGCGAGAAATCGCTTCTATCCGAAGTCCCGACCCTCCTGTGGCCGCGCTGCGCAGCGCGACTCCACACTGGCAACCTGCCATGGAAGGCCGTCCGTGAGGTGCTTGCACGTCTGCTGGTGACCATCGGATCTGTGGCGGCATCGCCTGACCTGGAACAAAGACTTCTCTCGCGACTCGATCAACACCGAGCCAGCCTGGCCGCGAGGCGAATGCGTGCACACCCAAACTGGTCCGGGATCTCTCTTGCACTGCTACGACTTCATGACTACTTGTCACACAATCCGCCACCAATCGACTATCAACGCCGTCGAGAAATGGCCTACGACGGCATTCTTAGCGAGAGGTACTGGAATCGCCTCGTCGAGCAGCACAACGTGCCGAGGATTCCGGTGGACGCCGTCCGCGGGTGGCTGATCGAGCGTGTCAGCGGCGTTCCAGCGACGATGGTGAACGATCGAACTGGAGCAAGACAAGAACAGTGCGAACACGAGGAGGACGAGATACGCGTCGCACTCAATACAGATGTCACGGCGTCACTCGACTCGACCGCCATCGACTTCCTGGCTGCCCACGGCGTGAAAGATGAACCGCTGCAGTGGGAGCCGCCATCCACCCTGTTTGACGGTCTGGGCCTTCCAGAGGTGTCATTCGCGGACGTTACGTCTGACGTAGTCACTTGCCTGCTCGATCAGGGCGCGTCCGTTCCCGGAATCGCATACAAGCTGAAAGTTCCGGTGTGGAAGGTGCGCTATCAACTCGAGCAACATCCAAGACCGGCTCCGAATCCAACATCCGTGTCGAACAGCCGCGCGCAGAGGAAGCGTCCGGCTCACAGCATCACCCGAACGCTCGAGGAGGCTCTGCCGCAGGCTCGGTCAAAGGTTGACCGACCGTCCGGGCCCGCGTCGGCCGATGACGTTGACACTGTTGGGGAAAGAAATGGTCGGACTTGTGAGTCAGATGGACGACACCGGGGCCGCCGGTCCAGGATCGGTTGACGCAGAGTCGGTGTCAATGGCCGCGGGGCCGGAGGGCAGCCCGTATCTCGATGCCGTAATAATGCGCAAGTCGCGTCACCGTCTGGCGCGACACACCGACCTCCGCGGCAATGTCGGCCAGGCTCAGCCGTTGCTGTACGTAGAGGTCTTGGAATCGATCGCGAGAAAGCGCACGCCGCGCTTGCGCAGTACGCCCGCCCACCGCCCGCAGGGCGCCTTCCAAGATCTGCCGCGGCGCCGGATGGCAACTCAACACCTCGCGAATGATCTCAAGCGTGGTGCCGGTGCGCCGCGCAATTGCCCCGAGTGACAACCCTTCTGAGGCGACGAGGTGGTGGATCTCGTCAACATGCGCCGCGGCCAACTCAAAGCCGGAGGCTCCTGAGCCGATGGTGACGTCCCTCTCGGGAAACCACATCAGCGGCTCGTCGCCGATTCCATGGCGCAGAAGATAGTCGCGACCCACGTCTTCGAGAGCGGTGACGAGTTCCGGTGAAAGGGTACGCGGGAGGTCGGCAAGTGCGGCGAAGAAGCGTGGGTCGTCGATTGCGTGCGGTCCGCTCCGCGCCGGTGATCCGGTAATGCGTTCGTACAGCCAGCATCTGTGCAGACGCGCCTTGATCAAGCGTCCTGTCGGGGCGGCGAGGTCGTGACAGATGTCCTGCCACTGCGAGTCTGGGAGTAGATCACCGCAGTCCAGTTCCCGTCGACGTCCGTAATCGATCGGCGCAGCGGTCGACGTGAGAGTGTCACTCAGGCTGATCAGCGTTTCGGCGAACTCGTCCCAATCGGGCCATGCGTAAAGCTTTTGGAGGACCCGCGACACCGCCTGGGTGTGGGTTACCGCGCCCAGTGAAGCGCAGGCCGACGATACGGAGATCCGCGACCCGACGGGGACCGTCGCGACGCTCAACGCGGATCTCAATTGTCCGAATCCGACACCAGTGGTTGTGAACTGAACCGCCCACTGCGGCCATAACAATGCGGGCAGGGAATGTTGCAATACGGATGTCGACACGCCTACGGGCGGCCGTGTCGAACAACCCCTATGTCGCAGGTGCTGGATGGGGCCGAGAAATGGCGCCAGCGAGGATAACTGGACACCGATGAAAGCGTCGCTGACATTCCGTCCCCAGCCGACGTTCGACGCTGACACCGTCAGCCGGCGACGCCGCATCGACGCGACCAGCCAATGCAGTCGCTCACCGGCACGTACCCGACTATCGCTGAACAAGATTGGCATAGCCAAACACGCCGCCGAGGCGGCAATGGATGGCGAAGAGTGGCTGGTGATCGCACACGCCGGCGTAGCGTCCGCGCGCAGCGTTCGCTGGCCCGCGACGCGCGCGATTTCCTGCCACAGATCATCGGGAAGCCGAGCCCGGAGTTCCGCCGGTTCCGCGTACCGCAATATGCGCTGGCCAAGCGCCGTCAGATCGCGCATGAAGACCTCGCCCGACACGGCCGAGTCGACATAAATGCCCTCATACGCGGACCCGGTGGCAAGGATCGCCAGAACGTGCCGCTGATGCGCCGCTGCCGGATGGTCCGCTCCGAGATGCAGCACATCTGCGCTCGCCAGGCGCGCCAGACAGCGGTCAGGCTTGCGCCCCCCTGCTGGAGAGCTACGGGTACACGACCCGGGATTCGGAACGAGGTCGCTGGGATGCGGTCTCACCCGCTGCGAGCGCTGGCAAGCAGGACATTCTTCGACCAACGAACACCCGTGAGTGGGACACGCAAACGCCCACCGGAGCCGCCACCAGAGGCGCCAACGACCGTCTCGCTCGGCCAGGCAAGCCGGGCAGAAGCGGGACCCCGGTAGTCGAGTCGAGTGCGGAAACTGTGCGCCGTCCGGCACCGGCATCAATGAAGTCAATGTCATCGAGTGCGCCAACGCCGGTGCGATGCCGGTCGCCTGACCGAGCCTGTTGATTTGTCGCGCTGTCAACCCCAGCCAGCATGGACGGCGGCGCGGATCATTGCTGCGCTTACCGATCGGATCGGTGAGCCCCACCGCGGACAACGTGTCGCCCCACGCGGTAGCCGTCCGGCGAGCGAGTGCTTCCAACCAGGAGTCCAGGCTTTCCTCGGGAAGAGGGTCGAGCCGGATCGGCAGCGTGCGAACAAGCCGATCCTGCGACTCCGAGGACCACGAAGTGTGCGATCTAGACGGCACATCCCAAGAATGCCCTACTAGTAGGGCAGACTTTGCACCTTCTGGCGGGAGTACTGGAATGCGTGCCGACACGCCCCAGTCAGAACGACCCCAAGCGCGTTGCCGCGTGGGAGCGTCGGCGGCGGTCTTTAGGCACTCGGATTCAGCGTTTGCGCATTGAACGCGGACTCACTCAGGAGCAACTCGCCCTGCTGTCCGGGCTGTCTCGCAACGTGTTGATGGATGTGGAACATGGCCGCCGAGGGATCCTGCACGAACGACTCTTCGACATTGCGAAGGCGCTCGGTGTCTCGGCCGCCGAACTCCTGGAGGGCATTCGTTGAGAAGGGGTCAGCGTCCCAGACGATTGAATCGGCGACCGACAGCCGCGACGTTATTTGCGCGCATTTCTGTCAATACGCGAGCTTGTCGCCAACGTTTGGGCTCAACACGACCCAAGTGATGTACGCCGTTGGGAATGGCTGAGTGCCCTACTAGTAGTACTATCTGGGTACCTGGTGGAGGTTAAGCCGTAGGAGTCAAAGGTGGAGAAGCGTAGGAGCGGGTCCGAGACGCGACAACGCACCGAGCGACTTAACCTGCGGCTGCTGCCTTCGGAGCAGCGAGCGCTACGCGCGCTTGCGGACCAGGCGGGTCACCGCAGTGTTCAGGCATGGATCCTCGAGACGATCGGCCCGCATTTGCACAGTGTTCGCAATTAGCGAAAAGCACGTTGTTGCCGGAGCGAGGATCATCAGAGTGAAGAATGCCCGTGGCAAGCAGAGGAGCGCTCGGCGCAGACTCGTCCAGCCGGGCCAAACGATTCGGCGTACTTCTCACAAGGTCAATGGTGATGTTGGCGTATCTGTGGCGAACGCTGAACTCGATCAGCTGCTCACGGAGCGAGGATGGATTGAGTCTTGCCGAGCCGACGGACGGACCATGTATGACTGGCCGCCATCGGCTCCCGACATATATCACGAAATCACCTACCTGATAACCGATTTGCGTGGCGAGCCTGGCGCCGGGCCTCCATACCGTGTGTCTGTCGTAAACGGTGATCGAATGATGTACGAGGTCGAATCGGCACTAATAGCCGACCTAGACACGATCGAGGCCGCTCGGTGTGCGGAGTGTATGCCTTGCCCACACGAAGCGGCGGGGTAGCGGCCCACGAGCTCCTTCTGGAGGTGTCCTGTGAAACGTAAGGCGGTAACGGTCACGCCCGCTGCCATCCAAGCCGCGGCCAGAAAGAACACCAAGGCATCGGCACGGCTCGAAGGTCGTGAGGTGCCGGCCGACTTTGTTCGATCGCCAGCCGTCGAACGGTACATCGCCGCGTCGGGAACCAGTGACGCTCTTGTACCGCGTCGCGAAACTGACCGGACACATGTACAAAGCGGAATGATCCAGTCCGGCACCGGTGAAGGGGCAGACGATCTGCTCTCCTTTCTCAAGACTGAGATATGGCCGCTACTCGAGGACCGTTCACCGATCACCAAAGCCGAACGCGAGCGGATGCTCGACGACCCGACCACAGATCGAGACGGCGGTCATCGAGTTAACCCGCGGGGCAGCCGGCCCAGGCGCCAGGCCAAAGGGAATCCGACAGTGAGTCACTGGAACTACCGTGTCGTGCAGTCGTTCGACCAGACCGAATACTTCATCGCTGAGGTCTACTACGACGGCGACGCCACCCAGGGGTGGGTGGACAGCGGTCGTGACGGCCTGCGTTGGGATGACTACGACGACCTCAAGGGCTCCGTGGAAATGATCCAGAAGGCGTTCGACAAGCCTCTGCTGAGGGTGGTCGAAGGTGACCGTTTGGTCGAGGTCGCTTCAACCTGACGTCAGCGGCCGCTATCGCGCCTCCGCGCCGGAAGGGGTTGTACCTGTAGATGAGCGAAGACCAGGACATTCCCGAGCTCACCCCTGCGGAGAAGATTCGGGTGCGGGCCATGGTGTCCGACATGACAGAAATGGCTGCCGGGCTACGCGCCGGAACCGCAACGCCACAGGGCGTGGAGGGCGCGGTAGCTCGGATTACGTCCGTCGACGTCGACCGAGACACCATGCTCAACGCTCTGCACATCCCTGCCGACGCTGGCCCGTTCGCCCCGGCGCTGGAGACAATCCTCCGCCGGATCCCCGATGGCTGGGGACGCTGGATCGGCCACGACGCCGGCTGGTACCCGATCGTGGTCGCGGTCGATCAGCGCCTGTCCGCGATCGACCCCGAATACGTCGTGCACCAGATCAAGGAGAAATTCGGCACCCTGCGCTACTACTGCGCACCCAGCGGAGAAGAGCCCGGCTCCGCGGTGTTGGATGCATTCGGCGCGATCATCGACGAGGCCGAACGTGCCTCGGCGGTCACTTGCGAACGCTGCGGCGAACCTGGCGTGTTGCACGAAACCCGTTACCTGGTCAAAACACTCTGTGCTTCCTGCGCCAACAGCCTCGGCTATACGCCTGTGCAGCAAGAGACGACGTAGCGTCGACATATCAGATCGGAGCAATCGGTGACTAAGGATGAGATTGACGCCCAAACTGGAGGGCTCCATCCCGCCGAATTGTTGGGGAGCGCTGCGCCGGATGCTGCGGTGAGTGGGAATGGAACTAACGCAGCGTTATCGGCGCTTCGTGCGATCGGCAGGTCTGGATGGTGCCGGCGCATGCCCGGCGGGGTTCGCCATGGATAACGAATGTTATGCACGAGTTCCGATGCGTGTCGCCGGAGTGCCTTTCTCCACATTCAATTCGAATCCGTCGGTGCCACCAACCCGATTGAGACGCCGGCGACGAGGTCGAGTACAGCTCAACTGGTTCGCCTGGATCCTCAGGGGTGGTGCCTCACCAAAGCGTATCCGCCGGATAGCGCAACCATCAGACCTCCTCAGCGCCGTCTACGGGGAGCGCCGAAGCTGACCGTGCGAACACGTACGGCAGGACCCAGTCGCCGTTGTGGCAAAATGCCAGACGCGATAGTGATAACGGTCGTTCAACTACCGGACCGACCGGCGACCTTGGACCACGCGGTGCCAACCCGGAATATAGTGCTTGCTAGGTCGAGGTATCGACGCGATGCGCTTGGCGCCGCGACATCATCACCACGTGAACGATGGTTAGCGGACGCTGTTATAGTTCGGGTGCGTCGGGCGTCGATCCAAGTTCGCGTGTCTGCGGTCTGAAGGTGGCGAGTAGTGGTCACGACAACGCCATAGCCCCCGCGCTGTGATCGAGGAGGAAACATGCCGGTGCTGACTTTCGATTCGCTGCCGATGGACCCGGAGGCTCTCACGCCGGAATGGTTCAGCGCGGCTCTTGGGACGCCTGTGGAGGCGGTCAGCACCAACGACATCATCTGGGGGACGGCCACCAAAGTGCTCGTCCAACTGCGCTACGCCGATCCCGGCAACGGACTTCCTTCCCAGATTTGCGTCAAGGGCGGGTTTGATGAGCGGCTGCGTGGGATGGCTGACACCAACGACGCATACCGGCTAGAGGCGCAGTTCTTCGGCGAGCTTGGCGCGAAGTTACCCGTGGCACTTCCGCAGACATTCTTCTGTGGCATCACCGCCGACGAACCCCAGGGAATCGTCGTGATGGAGGATCTACGCCGCCGAGACGCACGCTTCGGCGAGCCCTGTGACCCAATGTCCACCGACGAGGTGGCATCTGGGCTGGAGACGCAGGCACGGTGGCACGCCACCACCTGGGGGGACGCGAAAACGCTCGCGCCGTGGCTGTCCACCGGCTCGCCGTCCGTGCGGGCTGCGGCACAGATGCTGCTCAGCGAGGGATTCTGGAGCTATCACCGGGCCCAGCCAGAGACGCCGCCAATTCCCGCCGCGTTGGACGACCGCGAACGCGTCCTGCGGGCATTTCAGATGCTGTGGGAGTACGAGGACGGACAACCCGGATCGTTGGCGCACGGGGATGCACACATCGGCAACACCTTCATCCTGCCCGACGGGGTCGTGGGGTTCCTGGATTGGCAAGGAGTATGCGTAGCGCCCTGGTCTTACGACGTCTCCTATTTCATCGGCGGGGCGCTCAGTGTCGCCGATCGCCGAGCACACGAACGCGACCTCTTGGCGCTGTACTGCTCCGCCCTCGCCGGTGCGGGCGGGCCCAGCCTTGACGCCGACGACTGCTGGGCAGCCTACCGCCGGCATAGTCTGCACGGGTTCTTGTGGGCTGTGACCCCTCCGGTGATGCAGTCACCTGAACGCGTGCATTCAATGTCCGAGCGCCATCTGACGGCCATCGAGGACCTGGAGCCCTTCGCCCTGCTCGGTGCCTAACGTGCCGGCAGAGCTCTGGACCATGTCGACAAACGAGGAACGGACGATCCCGGCGCTGCTGCGCCGGTGGACCCGCAAAACCCCCGACAACCGGTTCTGCGCGATGGACGGCGACGCATTCACCTTCGCCCAACTCAACGACAGGACTGATCGACTCGCGGCAGGTTTCGCCGCGCTCGGGGTCGGCCACGGGGATCGGGTCGCCATCCTCGCCCCGAATCGGGTCGAAGTACTAGAGATGTTTTTTGCCCTAGCCAAGCTGGGCGCCATCCAGGTTCCGTTGAATGCCTATCTCAAAGGCGATTTCCTCAGACACCAACTCACCCACTCGGCGAGCACTGTCTTGGTCGCCGACGCGGCTGGATTGCAGGCCGTGGGGCCGATGATGGAACATCTGGATCATCTGCGCCATGTCATTCAGCTCGCCGGCGGCGACGGTCTGGATCCCAACGCGACGGCGCAGTACGGCGACATCGAGCTCGACGATCGGCCGCCCGCCGTGACGGTGAACCCGGCCGACACCATGTCCATCATGTTCACCTCGGGGACAACAGGACTCGCAAAAGGATGCGTCCTGAGCCATGGCTATTACGTACGCGCTGGCACCGTGACCGCCGACGGATTCGGCCTCAGTTCGGACGATTCGTTGTTTTCCTCGCTGCCTCTGTTTCATGGCGGTGCACGCCTGTTGGTGTTGACCGCCGCACTCACACGCGGAATCCCGGTCACGATCGACTCCGCCTTCAGCGCGCGCAGGTTCCTGCCGCGCGCGCGAGAGATCGGCGCCACCGTGATCGCGGGGGTGGGAGCCATGGGCCAGGCGATCATGGCCGTGCCGCCGGGCGAAAACGATCGCGACCATCGCATCCACACCATGCTGGTGGCGCCGATGCCGCCGGAGACCCAGGCCGCTTTTCAGCAGCGCTTCGGGATTGACCCGTGGACCGAGTTCTACGGCCAAACCGAATGTGTACCGCTGTCGTGTACGCCGAGGACCGGCGAGCGCGACCGTTCCGGATGTGGGTACCCGGCGCCAGACCTTGAGGTCACCCTCCTCGATGACAGCGGCCGTACTGTTTCCGACGGGGATGTCGGCGAGATCTGCATCCGGCCTCGTGAACCGTTCTCGATGTTCGACGGCTATTGGCGAGACCCCCAGCGGACCGTCGATGCCTACCAGGGACTGTGGTACCACACGGGCGACACCGCGCGGCGGCGGCCCAGCGGAGAACTGGAATTCGTCGATCGCAAGAGCGATTCCATGCGCCGACGGGGAGAGAATGTCTCGAGCATGGAGCTTGAGGCGTCGATCGCCGCCCACCCGGCGGTCGCTGAAGTCGCTGTCCACGCGGTCCCCTCGCAGCAAACCGAAGATGACATCAAAGCCTGGATTGTTCTCGCCCCGGAGGCGCAGGTGTCCTCGGCCGAACTCTTCGAATACTTCCGGACGACGTTGCCCTACTTCGCGATTCCGCGCTACATCGAAATCCTCGACGCGCTACCCAAGAACGCTGTCGGACGGGTGATGAAGCATGTCTTGCGGGAGCGGGGCAATTGTGCCGATACCGTCGACTTCGATCAGCTCGGTCTGTCGGTGGCTCCCGCGGAGCGCCGCATTCGCTGAGACAGTGAGCCCATCCGGGAGGGATCGTTCACACGCAGAGCTCTAGGCCTCCTGGGCGACCTTAGTGTGAAAACTGGAAGCTGTACCGATGGCTGTCCATTCTTAAGGATCAGCGAGAACAGCTACTTAGTAGCATAATTCGAAACTGCCGTGGATGTCGGCGTAGGCATGCGCGCGGCCACGTCACGACCCTACGCTAGCTACTCAAGGCATCGTAGTAAACTATCGTTAACCGTCCACTGATTGGCGATGGCCCTGACGGACACACATCACCGCAGAGGGGGCGCGCATGCGCAGCACGATCTTCACCGAGGAGCACACTGCATTCCGGGACATGCTGCGGGGCTTAATCGCTCGTGAAGTGACTCCCGTATTTCCGCAGTGGGAACACGACGGGCACCCGCCGCGCGACTTCTACCGCCGCATGGGACAGCTCGGACTTCTAGGGATCCAAGCGCCCGTCGAGTACGGCGGCGGTGGCGCGACAGATTTCACGTACTCACTAGTGATGGCGCAGGAAACCGCCCGTGCCGGCGTCACGTTCGGCAACCAGGCCGCCCACTCCGAATTGATCCTGCCGTATCTGATTAGGTACTGCACCGCCGAACAGAAGCAACGTTGGCTACCAGGCTTCTGCTCCGGTGAACTGATGACCGCGATCGCGATGACCGAACCGGGCACAGGATCGGACCTCGCGGGAATCCTCACCCGCGCCGAGCTGTCCGATGACGGCACCCACTACCGGCTCAACGGCGCGAAGACGTTCATCACCGGGGGCGCACTGGCTGACTTGGTGCTGGTGGTCTGCCGGACGTCACCGCCATCGACGAACGATCGACGCCTGGGACTGTCGATTCTGTGTGTCGAGACGTCCAGCGAGGGCTTCGAGGTCGGCCGCAAGCTTCAAAAGATCGGGATGAAGACCTCCGACACTGTGGAACTTGCCTTCACCGATGTCCAGGTCCCGGCCCAAAACCTGTTGGGAGAGGAGGGTATGGCGTTTGCCTACCTGACCAGCAACCTCGCTCAGGAGCGGCTCTCGGTGGCGATCGCGAGCTATGCCACAGCCGCCGCTGCGGTGGAATTCGCCAAGGACTATGTCAGGGAAAGGATGGCGTTCGGCAAACCGGTAGCCGCCTTCCAGAACACCAAGTTCGTCCTCGCGGAATGTGCGACCGAGGTGGCCGCATCCCAGTTGATGGTGGAACGCGCTCTGGCCGAGCACAACGTTCACACGCTCTCCGAAGCCGACGCGGCGGTCGCGAAGCTGTTCTGTACAGAAGTCGCCGGGCGTGTAATCGACAAGTGCGTACAGCTACACGGCGGCTACGGGTACGTGCTCGACTATCCCATCGCGCGCCTGTACGCCGACACCCGCGTCACCCGAATCTTCGGCGGGACCAGCGAAGTCATGAAGATGATCATCGCCAGGGACCTGTTGAAGTGACAGCCGCTGCTCCAGACCAATTCCTTGACAAGGAGTGCGTGGGTCGTGAGTTCAACGATGGCTGACGACGCATGGGTATCTCCTCCGTCCCGCGAAGCCCCGAGCGCGGAATGGCTGGCCTGGATCGACAACCTGCCCCTACCACGGTGGTGTGGTCTACGCAGCATCCGCTGCGAAGACGGACTCTACGAATGCGTGCTCGAGAACTCGCCCATCGGACTCAATCTCAATCGTGCGGTGAATGGTGCGATCACCGTAGCCATCGCCGATCACTGCATGGGCGCTGTCGCCGCGCGTCAACTGTTCCCCGAGCGGCTAGCGGTCACTGCGGTACTCAACGCGCAATACCATCGGCCGGCGTTGCTGCCCTTGATGTTTCGCGCCACGCTGACCAGCGCCGGACAGACGCTGATGTTCGTCCAAGTTGAAGTGTTCGACGGACAGGACAAGCTGTGCCTGCGTAGCACCGGAACCATGGCGGTACGCAACGCCACTGATGTCCGTGCGGTCAGTTGATCACCGTACGGAGTGAACGATCGATCGACAGGCGAGCCGTCATCAGAATCTGAAAAGGATGGGCAAATAACCAATGCGACTCAAGATCGATAACGATCGTTTACATCGAATATTGTCGACTGTTACGATGCGGACAGATGTGTGCATCCGTTACCAATAACAGAAGGCTTGGAGGTGTCTGCTCGCGATGACAGTGCAGGCGCAGGCAACTGAAGACGCCGGCGACGACGTCGTGGCGGACCTGGACAGCAACGGTCTTCTGCGCATCGAGTTGAATCGACCGCACAAACTCAACGCCGTCGACGTTGCGACACTCACCCGACTGCTGGCGTTCTGCGCGGACAAAGTGCCAGCTCAGGACGCATTTGACTGTGGCATGATCTCTCATCTGGCAGACGATGCGGAATACGAGGAAGAACTCACGCACTTGATCGGTGCGATCGCGGCCGGTCCCGCCGTGTCCTATGACTGGACCAAACGCGCCTTGGCGGCGGGGTCACTGTCGGCGCTGTCCGACGCGCATTCGCTTGAGGGCCAAGGTCAGTGGCTGCTCACACGCACCTCGGATTTCGCCGAAGGTGTGCAAGCATTCCGGCAGCGACGTCCGCCACGCTTCATGGGTCGATGATGGTTGGACTCGTACGCTGCACGACACCCAAAGGGGAAGAGGTGCGGCAGTGAGGACCGACGCCACCGCCACAACCACTCCGACCAAGACCGATGTGCTCGCGCAGCTGCGAGAGGTGTTCGAGTCGGGGCGCACCCGCCGGCCGCAGTGGCGAGCGGCACAGTTGCGCGGCATCGAGCAGCTGGTGTCACAGCGCGAAGCGCGGATTGTCGAGGCGCTCGACGCCGACCTGCGACGGCCACCGTTTGAGGCGTGGATGGGCGACATCATGGTCACCGCACACGAAGCCTCCTACGCACGGCGTCATCTGCGGGGCTGGATGCGACCCAACCGCACCCGGCTTCCGCTGGTTCAGTTGCCTGCCCGCGCATCGGTCCGCCACGAACCGCTGGGCACCGCCCTGATCGTAGGGGCATGGAACTACCCAATCTATCTATGCCTGGCGCCCCTGGTCGCGGCAGTGGCGGCTGGAAACTGCGCGGTGGTCAAGCCATCGGAAATGGCCCCGGCCACGTCGGCGCTGCTCGCCGAACTGGTGCCACAGTTTCTGGACGGCGACGCTATACGGGTCGTCGAAGGTGGCGCCGATACCACTCAGCATCTGCTAAGCCTCGGGTTCGACCATGCGTTGTTCACCGGCGGAACTGAGGTCGGCAAACGTGTGATGGCCGCAGCCGCAGAGACGTTGACCCCGGTGACCCTCGAACTCGGAGGGAAGAACCCGGTCGTGGTGACCCGCGAGGCCGACCTCGAGGTGGCGGCGCGCCGCATCGCCTGGCTCAAGATCGTCAATTCCGGCCAGACCTGCATCGCGCCCGACTACGTGATAGCCGAGGAGGGCGTGCGCGACGAGCTCGTCGCCGAGCTGAGCCGATACCTGGCGGCGTTCGGCGGCGCTGGCACCGAGTCCTGGTCACCGATCGTGAATCGACGACATTACGACCGGCTGACCGACATGATCTCCAGCAGCCGCGGAACCATTGTCCGCGGCGGCGGCGCAGATCCCTCATCGCTGCGGATCGAGCCGACGATCATCGTCGATCCCGACTCTTCCGACAATGTCATGAGTGAGGAGATCTTCGGTCCCGTGCTACCTGTGGTCACCGTGAAATCGATAGATGACGCGGTCTCCTTCATCAAAGCGCGCCCCAAACCGCTTGCACTGTACGTCTTTTCCTCTCCTCGCGTCGGGCAAGACATCGTCGATCGGGTTCCCTCGGGTGGTGCGGTGATCAACCACATCGCGGTCCACTGCATGATGCCGCAGCTTCCGTTCGGTGGGATCGGAGCCAGCGGAATCGGCGCCTACCACGGCCGATGGGGCTTTAAGACGTTCAGTCACCGCAGAGCCGTGGTGACCACGTCGGCTCGGCCGGATCCGCGACTGGTCTACCCGCCCTATCGCGACTGGGCGTGGCGGATTCTGCGCAAAGTCCTCTAGGACCGCCTCAATGCGCGCCGTTCAGCTACGCACGAATCGCACGACGGCGTCACTGAAGGCGTCGTTGTCGTCACCGGCAGCGGTGTGTCCCGCGCCGCCCAATTCGACAAACTCCGCGTGGGGAACCTTCTGCAAGAAGTCGGCAACGCTTTCCGAGCTCACCACATCGGAAAGCTGGCCGCGGATAAGCAGGATCGGAATCCGAAGGCCCATCACCGCCTCTTCCAACGTGTCGATGGTTCGGCTGTTGTGCGCAGCGCCGGCGACGAACGCTGGATCCCAATGCCAATACCATCGCCCGTCACGCTGACGAAGGTTGCGACGCAAGCCGTCTGGGCGAGGGGGTTTCGTGCGGTGGGGCAGATAGGTGGAGACGGCGTCAGCGGCTTCTTGCACCGACGCGAAGCCGTCTAGGTGAGTGAGCATGAAGTCCCGTACGCGGTCTGACCCCCCGCCCTCGTAGCGCGGCACCATGTCAACCAGCCCCAGTTTGGTGACCGTCTCCGGGCCCGCCGCAGCCGCCGCCATGATCGCGGTCAGACCGCCGATGCTGGCGCCGATGAGCACCACAGGCCTGTTGATCTGTTCGATCACCGCCACGGTGTCGCGGCACAACTCGTCCACCGCGTAGAGGCCGTGCGGCGACCAGGCGCTGTCGCCATGGCCACGAGTGTCGATGGCTATGACGTGGACGCCTTGGCGGCCCAACCTCTGACCGGTGTCCTTCCAGGAGTGGCGGGTCTGACCGCCACCATGCAGCATCAGCACGCTGGGATGCACTGAGGCATTGGGGATGTCACGGTTCCACTCGTCAGCGACGAGCGATAGGCCCTGCGCACCGCGGAAAGTCGCGCTCGCCGGTGACACCGAATCCGCAGCCTTTCCACCCATTTTGCGGACCTCGGTCACCGGTTCACCGCTGCTCAAAACGCCCCTGGTCAAGGACCACGCCGGCGTCGGTGGCGACCCTGAACACGGCGCCGTGCGGATTCCGCCAGATCATCACCGACAGTGTCTGTGCCGGCAGCACAGGCATGGTGAACCGCGAGGTCATGGCGCCAAACCGGGTGGGGTCACCGTCGCAGACGGTCGCCAGCAAGGCCCGACCTGCGAAACCGAACGTGCACAAGCCATGCAGGATGGGAGTAGGGAAGCCCGCGTCCGCTGCGACCGCAGGATCTGAGTGCAGCGGATTGCGGTCACCGGAAAGTCGGTACAGCAGAGCCTGATTCGCCGCGGTGGGAAAGTGGGCGATGTGGTCAGGCCCACGTTCGGGAACCTCCCAGTCAGCACTCGGACCCCGTGCGCCGCCGAATCCCCCTGCGCCGCGCAGGAACAGACCTGTCTCCAGGGTGGCGAAAGGGTCCGTCTTGCCGTCGAGCGCCAGGTCGGTGCTGATCCGAAACAGCGCGCCTTTTCCCTTGTCGTAAAGCGCAGAGACCCGGGTGGTGGCCACACCGCGCCCGTGCACGGGAATGCTGTCATGCAGGCGCACACTCTGATCGGCGTGAAGGATCTGCGCCAGATCGATGTGTCCGACAGGCGGCATGACTTGAGGCAGCAGAGTCACCGCAAAGGTGGGCAAGACAGCTTGCTCGATGCCCCGACTGTTCTCGGTAGTGAAGTCGAGTTCGGAGCCGGCGTCCTCCTGGCCAGCGCCGACTCCAAGCGCATAGAGCAGCGTGTCACGTGAGGTCCATGAGATCGGCTGGGGAGGTGCGGTTTTGCCGACACAGTTGGTGTCCAGCCCAGACGTCGCGGCAACGGGTTGTTGAGACATTAATCCTCACTAATCGAGGCCAAGGCGCACACTGCCGTTACGCCGACAACATTGACTGCCGATCGGCGATTCAGCGCAGCCCGAAGGTGCCCGAGATGATCTCGCGCTGGATCTCGTTGGAGCCGGCATAGATGGTGGCCGGGATGCTGTTGCGCAGGTGGTGCTCCATGTCGTATTCAAGCGTGTATCCATAGCCCCCCATGAGCTGGATACCCTCCAGCGCAGTCTGTTTGGCCGTTTCGGTGACCTTTACTTTCGCCATCGACGTCAACCGGATCAACTCGGTGGGGCTACCGTCTTGGCGCGACACCCGCTCGGCGGTGTCGTAAGTCAGCGCCCTGGCGGACTCGATCTCGATGGCCAGCGTGGCGATGCGGTGTCGGACGGCTTGGAACGTGCCGACAGGCTTGCCAAACTGCTCGCGCTGCTTGACATAGTCCAACAAGTCATCGAAGGCGCGCTGAGCCATACCCAAACCCTGGGCGGCGCACACCAGGCGCTCACCATTGAGGCCGGCCATGATGTGTGTCCAGGCCGTGCCGACCTCACCGACGACCTGGCTGTCGGGAATGAATACGTCGGTCAGATAAATGTCGTTGACCTCGTTACCGCCCATCGTTGCAATGGGTTTGATATCCACGCCCGGTGTGTCGGTGGGAATCTCCAGCAGCGTCAGGCCCTGCTGGGGCCGTTCGCCGCGGCCCGTGCGCACCACCATCAGCAGCTGCTGTGCGAACTGGGCGTCTGAGCACCAGGTCTTTTGACCGTTGACGCGGAATCCGCCCTCAACCGGCTCGGCTTTGCAGGCGATGGCTGCAGCGTCGGAACCCGCGCCGGGCTCGGACATGCTGATCGACATCACCGTCCCCGATGAGATCGCGCTCAACGCGGTTTTCTTCTGCTGCTCACTGCCCGCGCGCTTGTAGATGCCGGCGACGGTGTGTGACCCGCCCGCGCCGTGCACCGGAGCCAGCCCTCGCCACAGTTCTTCGAACAGCAGAACCTGTTCCATCAGACCGCCGCCGCTGCCGCCGAATTCCTCAGGGATGGCGATGCCGAGGAAGCCCGTCTTGGCCAATTTGGCGTACAACTGCGGACTGTGCGCTTCCGCGTTGTGTTCGGTCAAGGCGTCACGCTGCTCGCGGCTGCCGCACTCGCGCCGGCAGAACTCACGCACGGCTGACACCAGCGCGCGCTGTTCATCAGTGAACCGCGTTGAGCTGGACATGATCCGCCTTTCCCTACCTCGCCGGGCAGCCACAGCGCCCTGGCCTGTCCATCGGTCTCCATCACGTCGCGACCAAAGTGACGTGAACGTATCCGAACATGAATATGAGCGCCACAACGGGGCGTTCACCCTTCATATTACACTCGGCATGACTGCAGTGGGAAACGATCGTTTACATTCACACTGTGGTGCGTCTAGGCTGAGAGTGTCCGCTGGCGATCAGGGATTTCCGCGCGTGCGCATCCGCCGCGCGGGCGAAGGAGTTGTTCATGGGATACCCACTGCCCAAGGAAGTGGCCCTCAAGGGGCCGTTTCAGCCGATGCGCTTCGAGGCCACGGTCGAGGAGTGCATCGTCAGCGAAGGCGAGATCCCGAAAGACCTCGCCGGCGGCTTCTACCGGTGCGGGCCGACGTGGAAGCGGCCGACCCGGCAGGGCACCAGTCCGCTGCTGAGCCAAGACGGAATGGTGCAGGCGCTGGTGTTCGGCGACGGCCGTGCGGACTTTCGCAATCGCTGGGTCCGCACACCGAAGTATCAACTCGAAGAGCAACACGGCAGGGGAATGTTCGAATGGACCGACGTCGGTTTCGGTGACTATCGGTCCTTCGCGTACGGCGACGTGACCCGCGATCGATACACCAGCGGTGTGCCGCAGGGCACCAACAACATCAATGTGTTTCCGTTCGCCGGTCAGATGGTCGCCACCAGCGAGCAGGGCGGTCCGCCCATTGCCCTGGACCCCGTGACGCTGCAGACGAAAGGCATCGTCTCGTGGTCGACGAAGCTGTCCCGCGGCCTGCATGAGAAGAGCTGCTACGGCGACGCGTCGTTCACCGCCCATCCGAAGTGGGACCCCGACACCGGCACCCTCTACGGGTGGAACTACCGCGACGTGGCGCCGTTCGTGACGATTCACGTCATCGATCCCGACGGCGGCGTCGACTCCCGAGACCTAGACGACGCGCCCTACAATTCGGTGGCCCACGACATCTGGCTCACCCCCGACCATCTGGTTATGCCCTTCCAGCCGTTCATCATCGACAAGAAGCGCATCACCGAGGGCCTGGGCGTATTCGGCTGGAATCCCGAACTGCCCATCGTGCTCGCCGTGATCCCGCGCCACGACATCCACGGACCGATCCGCTGGCTGACATTGGACATCGAACCCGAGTACGTCATGCACACCATGTCAGCCAACGCCCACGGCAATACGCTGACGCTCGACGCACCGATATTTAACCGTCCCCCGTTCCCGTTCGAACAGGACTTCGCTGCCGGCGACGACGTCAAACTGTTCTTCAGCATCGCCAGCAGTCGGCTGGGCCGATGGACGGTGGACCTCGAGACCGGCAGCGCGAAATCGGAGCTGCTCTCCGACCGGCCCTCCGAGGTGCCCAAGGTCGACGAACGCTTCTACGGCAAGGGCTATCGGTTTGGCTATCAGGTCGGGGGAGTGGTCAAACGCAACGGGATGTCGATGAACAGCCTGGTGGTCACCGACGTCAAGACGATGTCTGAGCAAGTGCACGTCATCCGCACCGACCAGCCCGCCGCAGTCATGGAGGCGACCTTCGCTCCGCGACACAAAGACGCCGCCGAAGGCGACGGCTATGTCATCGTTCCAGTGTCCTGGTGGGCCGAACGACGCGGGGAGTACCTGATCTACGACACCGATGACGTCGCCGCAGGCCCCATCTGCCGTATCGAATTGCCCTTCGCGTTGGGATGGACCCCCCACGGGCACTGGATGGACTTCCGCTAGGGGGCCTGCACACAATTCCAGTATCCGGCCGCTGGTCGACGAACGACCATGCGCGGCCACGTATTCGAATCAAGGAAGGTCGCATGCCCAACGCTGTCATCGTCGACGCCGTGCGCTCACCGATGGGGAAGGGTCGCGCTGCCAAAGGCGAGCGGCTAGGTGGGGCGCTGTCCGGTGTGCACCCAGTGGAGCTCCTCGGCCAAGTGCTTCGTCAACTCGTCGACCGAACCGGGGTCGACCCGGCGCTCGTCGACGACGTCATCACCGGCTGTGTCAGCCAGGTCGGCGAACAGTCGGGGCCGGTGGGTCGGTGGGCCTGGCTGGCGGCGGGGCTGCCCGAGCACGTGCCAAGCACCGCGGTGCACCGTGCGTGCGGATCCAGCCAGCAGGCCTTGGATTTCGCGGCGCAGGCGGTGATCTCCGGGGCACACGACATCGTTGTCGCATCCGGTGTCGAGTCGATGAGCAGAATCCCCATGTTCACTGCGCGGCTCGATCAGGACCCGTTCGGCCCGTCGGTCGCCGAGCGTTACGCGCCGGGTCTGGTCCCGCAAGGAGT
>JAOPVX010000289.1 GCA_025965975.1 Mycobacterium sp.
ATGATCTTGGTCATCAGCCCGCCGGCGGTCTCCACACCCAGCGACAATGGGGTGACGTCGAGCAGCAAGACGTCGGAGACCTCGCCCTTGAGCACACCGGCCTGGATCGCGGCGCCGAGCGCGACCACCTCATCGGGGTTCACGCTCATGTTGGGGTCCTTGCCGCCGGTGAGCCGGCGGACCAAAGCCTGGACTGCGGGGATCCGGGTGGAACCGCCCACCAGGATCACCTCGTCGATGTCGTTCGCGCTCACCTTGGCGTCGTCCATCGCCTGCTTGACCGGGCCCATGCAGCGCTCCACCAGATCGTGCGTGAGTTCCTCGAACTTCGACCGATTAATCGTCAGGGTGAGGTGCTTGGGGCCGTTAGCGTCGGCAGTGACAAACGGCAGGTTGACTTGGGTCTGGGCCACCGACGACAGTTCGACCTTGGCCTTCTCGGCCGCCTCGAAAAGTCGTTGCAGCGCCTGCGGATCTTTGCGCAGATCGATGTTGTTCTCGCGCTGGAATTCGTCGGCCAGGTAGTCGACGAGCCGGCGGTCGAAGTCATCGCCACCCAGGTGCGAATCACCGGCCGTAGCACGCACTTCGACCACGCCGTCACCCACGTCAAGCAGGCTCACGTCGAACGTGCCGCCGCCGAGGTCGAAAACCAGCACGGTCTCGTGGCCCTTCTTGTCCAGTCCGTAGGCCAGCGCCGCGGCCGTGGGCTCGTTGATGATGCGCAGCACGTCGAGCCCGGCGATCCGGCCGGCGTCCTTGGTGGCGTTGCGCTGTGCGTCGTTGAAGTACGCCGGAACGGTGATCACCGCCTCCTTGACGCGTTCACCGAGGAACTTGCCCGCGTCGTCGACGAGTTTGCGCAAGACCTGTGCGCTGATCTCCTCCGGCGAGTACTTCTTGCCGCGCACGTCGAACCGGGCGGCGCCACCCTCGCCCTCGACGACGTCGAAGCTGACCGCTTTGGCTTCCTCTGATATCTCGTCGAAACGGCGGCCGATGAACCTCTTCGCCGAGTAGATGGTGCCCTTCGGGTTCATGATCGACTGTCGCCTGGCCAGTTGCCCGACCAGACGCTCGCCGTTTTCCGTGAAGGCCACCACCGATGGGGTCGTTCGCGCGCCCTCGGCGTTGGGAATCACGATCGGTTCCCCGCCCTGCCAGGCGGCGATCACGGAGTTCGTTGTCCCGAGATCGATGCCTACCGCTGTCGCCATCGTCTATTCCTTTCGGTTGCCGCCGGCGAGGAGTTGCAGCGCACGATCGGCAACCTCCAACTCCGCGACGACGTCGTAATACTTGGGCCGCAGCCCGCTGATGGAGTGGAAATCGCGGCGACCGCCCTGCAGCGCGTGCATCAGCAGGCCGATCAGGGCGCCGACGATGGCGCCAAAGGTCAAGCCGTAGCCGGCCAGCACCAGGGCGGAGATCAATGGTTCGATCCAGTTGAACAGCCCAAAGATCCAGCCGATCAGCGCGCCGACCAGGGCGCCCGAGCCGGCACCGCGCAGCGCCGCCCCGCCGTAGTTCAGCCGGCCGAGGACCTCCTCCACGTACTCCAGATCGCGGCCCACGATGGCCACCCGGTTTACCTCGAATCGCTGGTCGGACAGGTAATCAACCGCGCGTTCGGCGTCGGCGTAGTTGTCGAAGGTGGCGATCACCTGGCGGGCGGGCTCGTTGGGTCGCACCGCCGATGTCGCCACTGTCGAATGCTCAGCCATGACTCCTCCTATGCCTGCCGGCCGCATGCATCAAAGCCATGGCTTCTCCTAAGTTGCGAAGGTCGTTTTCACGGAAGCGCGGACAACGACGGACGGCAGTACGCGCCGTAACGCGCGTCTTATTTCGCTCCCAAACAGGAGTCTGGCAATCCGTAGCGACTGTTCGCGTGCGCCCGGTGGGCCGAAAATCGGTGTTCCGATTCGTCCTGGCAGCACCACAGTGGACTAGGGTCGTTATCGGACGCGGGCCGGATACTTCGGACGGGAAATGGCGGTTCGGAACGCCAACTTCGGGTATGCCATCGCTACTCGCGCATCAGCGGACACTCCGGCCCGCGGTGGGCTTGAGAGGAGGAGTAGCTCAGCAAGGCCACTCCACCATGAACGATGAACCGCGCCGCCCGACAGAGGGCACCTGGCTAGCCGACCAGGTCTCGCCAGGGGGTTTGGTCGCGCTGTCGAGCATTACGTTCAGTGATTCTGACGCAAGCGAGATCTTCCGCCTCGCTACCGCCACCGTTGACAACCTCGCACCGTGCCAGGTCGAGGCCTGCTACCAGTCGGTGGACGGCGGATTCGTTCGCGTTCCGCCGTCCCAACCGGCACACCCCGACATCGAACGGCACCGCGAGTCCGGCTGGGATGGGCAAGTCGACGCAAAAGACGGACGATGGGGGTGGGCGTTCCCGCTGAGTCACCGAAGCACCGTCAACGGGTGTCTGGTGCTCAGCGCCGCCCGTGCACCGTCGAAAAATCAGATCCAATTGTTGACCATCCTGGCCCAGCAGACTGGCGCCGCCCTGGCACATGCCGCAATGCATGACCGCGACACCGGCACCGCGGCCAAGCTCGCAAAGGCGAACACCGGTCTGGAGGTAGCGAACCGTGAACTTGTCACAACGGTGTCGCGCCTACAGCGTCAGACGAACGTGCACGAAGTATTGAGCGCGGCGGTGGCCGCGGGAATGGGCGAGCAACGTATCGCGGATGCGCTGTATGACCTGACGGGGCATTCGGTGGGCATCGAGGATCGGTTCGGCAACCTGCGCTGCTGGGCCGGACCCGGACAACCCCAGCCCTACCCCAAACAATCTGCGGACGCGCGCGAACTCCTGGTGCACGAGCTGGCCGCACAGACCGGTCAGGCACGAATCGGAGGGCGAGTACTCACACTCGTCCAACCCCGGGCCGAGATCCTCGGTGTCCTCGCGTTGAATGACCCGGGCGACACGGTGACCGAGGACAACTTGTTCGCCCTGCGCTACGGCAGCACCGTTTTGGCGTTGGAGCTTTCCCACCAGCGAACCGTCGCTGAGATCGAGCTCAACCTGCGCCGCGATCTTGTCGACGATCTGTTGGCCGGCACCGACCGGGACGGGGCATACGCTCGTGCCGACGCCCTGGGCCATGACCTGCGGCGCCCTCACTATGTGGTGGTGGTGCAAAGCGCCGGTCGCATCGAGAACACGCTTACGATCGCCGCCGGGCGCGCCGCGACCGCGTTGCATCTGAACTACCTGCTCGGACGTCACGCGGGTCTGGTTGTTCTGCTCACCGACGGCCGCCCGAATCCGCAGGCGTTACACCACGCGATCAGTGAAATCCTTGACAAGACCACCAGCGTTGTTGGTATCGGCTCCCGATGCTTGCTGCCCGATGATTTTCCGCAGTCCTTCATCGAAGCGCGCCGTGCCCTCAATATCCGACTGCGCTCGGTGAACCCGGAGGGCGCGGCGGCGTTCGACGAACTCGGTTTCTATCGCCTCATCGACGCCGCCCACGTCAACGGGGCGGTCGAAGGTTTCGTGCGCGAATGGCTGGGCACACTCCTCGACTATGACGCCAACAGGAACTCCGAACTCGTCCTGACCCTGAGCGATTACCTGGAATGCGGTGGAAACTATGACGAATCCGCGGCTGCACTGCACATTCATCGCAGCACGCTGCGCTACCGGCTGGCGCGCATCGCTGAACTCACCGGCCACGACCTCCGCAAGGTGGATACACGGTTCAACCTGCACGCCGCGACGCGGGCGTGGCGATTCCTGTACCCCGATGACTGAGCGGGGATCCGCTGCAAACGGGCGTCTAGGGTGAGCCGTTGCCCGACTCGCGCACCGTGATCTTGCTTGACTTGGTGCCTTCCGCTTTGGGTACATGAACGGTCAGCACGCCATGCGCCATCGACGCCTCGATGTCGCCGTCCCGACGGTAGCCCGGCAGCGTGACGCGAAACTCGAACTCACCTACTCGTCGGGTCCGGCGGCGGAACAGGCCCTCGCGCTTGCGCTCCTTCACCTCGCCGGTTACCACCAACTCGTCGCCGTTCAGCTCGACGTCGACGTCCTCGCGTCGCACACCCGGAAGCTCGACTTCGATGACATAAGCGCTGTCGGTCTCGACGACGTCGGCCGCCGGCAACCAGGCACCCTCACCGGTGAGGCCACCGAATACCGACTGCGCCAGCCGATCCATCTCCGCATAGAGATTCTCGAACTCGCGAAACGGGCGCCACTGCGCCTGACCAGCAGAACCTTTCACGGACAGAGTCATGTCAGCTCCGCTTCTAATTCATCAGCGGTTGTTGTCAAAGACTGCCCGGTCGAGACGGCCGGGCGCCTCGCACTGTCGGGACGATTTCAGGCCCGCGTTTTCACACGCTGGGGTCAGTCACGATCGGTGGGGACCGTCGGCATCAGAACACCAGCCGGAATAGCGTGAACACCCGGTTCCAGTGCTCAGTCGACGGGTTGGACACCGTTGGGTCCACTACGCGAAACGAACGAGCCAGCGCGATGCTCAACCCGCCGAACAGCTCTGGCAGCAGCTGCTCGGTGTCCTCGCCGAACGTAACGTCCCCAGGTGGTTGCCGCACCACCTGGCGCAGCAGCTCGCGGATCTCCTCGGCCTCCTCGAGCTTGTCGAACTCGCGCATTCGTTCCTGAATGCCCTTGGTGATCGGAAGGTCCTGCGCCACGATCACGTCACGCCCGTTCCACTTGGCCGAGTTGCGCCCGGCGATGGCAATGTCATCGATCTGCTCGTCGACGAACTCCCGGAAACGACGTACGTCGTTCTTGTCGATCTTGATACGTGCGACCGAGCGGAAGAACCGTTCGAACACCGGAATACCCGACGGATGGGTCACGCGTTACCTCCGGTCCATAGATCCAGACTGACTTCCAGCACCTAAGGCTGGCAGTTTGCCGCTGACACCGAACCGGACCCGCAGGTGCAATCTCGCCAGGCCGGTTCGGCCTAACAGGTCAATACGCACTAGGGAACGCACTTCGGAAGAAGCAACGGAGCAGCACTCTTGCCGCGCCCACATGCTGTTCCCGCTGTTCCGGCGTGCCTACCCTCAACGGTGTTTTTCGATCCGCCGGGCCGGTGTGTCGCCGAGCCCGCCTACCCACCATTAACGCCACGCACATCGGGACTCAGTGGCTAATCCCACTGCCGTCAATGGATTCCAGTGATGCCACAAAATGCGCACCGGGAGTGAAGTGAACGATCAAGCGGTAGGAAGGCAAACACAAACCTGCTCCGTCACCGTCGACGTGAAGCGATCCCCGACGGACAAGAGCGTCATACATGTGAGCGGTGAGCTGGCCCGCGGAGCAACCGCGACGATGCGCCAGGTCGTGGCCACTGAACTGAAGCGATCGCCGGCACTATTGGCGCTCGATCTGACCGGGGTGAACCGCATCGACGCCGAGGGAATCGATGCCCTGGTATCGGCGGCGACGCAAGCCGGCGAATCCGATATCTCGTTCGGCCTCGTCGGGGTGCACGCAGGTGCCGTCGGAGCGGCGCTAGCCGAGGCCGAACTGACCGAACTGTTCGAGATTTTCACGTCGCTCAGTGACACATAAGCATCAGAAGGCCGGCGTCAGCAGTTGCCAGTCGTCGGGCACGCCGAGGGTCTTCACTGTCTCGCCCTCGGCTTCGAAGTGCACCGTGATGGCGCCGAGCCGCAGATCGGTCAGGGTGACCCTGCCCCACGCCGTCGGCAGTTGCGGGCAGACGGTGACCTTCTTGTGCGGCACGTGTGGGTCCAGCCCGAGGAACGACCGCAGCAGCAGCAACGGCGCAGCGCTCGCCCACGCCTGCGGCGAGCACGACGTCGGGTACGGCACCGGCGAGGCGAACTGCGACCGGGGTAAGCCCCATCGGGTGGCGAGCACTGCATCCCGTCAGCAACTGCAGGCACAGCAGCGGTGACATGGTTTGGAGAATTTTGGCCACTTGGCGACATCTAGGTGACATCAGAATTGAGACGGTGACACGGATTTTGAGAAGCTACACCTGCCGCGCCCCGCGCAGCTCGTCGAGGTATTTCACGAAGTCGGTCCACTCGATCAGCTCGACCATCTGGCCGGGGGTGCCTCGCACCAGCAGCCGGGCCTGCCCCATATTGCGGGGGCTGAGTTCCTCGGGCTCAACGACGTTGCCGAACTGCCGCGAGCTGGTTTTGTCGTCGAGATTGTGGTCGTAGGACTGCTGGCTGCGGGTGGTCTTGCCGGCCCAGAACGCCGCCGAGCGCATCAGCTCTTCCTCGTGCGCGCCGTACATGATCAGGGTCGCGGGAACGACGTCGCGGATGGCACGGCCCGCAAGCGCGCCGTAGGCGACGTCGAGCTGCGAACTCGCCTGCACCGCAGCACAGATCGACACACCGAGCCCTCGCGCCTCGGCGAAGTACTGCAAGATCTTGGGCAGCGGCGTGTTGGGTAACTCATCGAGGAACATGCCGATGCGCGGATACTTCTCCCATTGCGCCACCTTGATGCGCTGGCGCCGGATCAGCTGCTCCATCAGCGCGACGGCCAGCGGTGCGACGGTGCCGTCCGACGGTGACAAAACATAGAGCGTCGTGCCCGGCTCGTCGAGGAACCGGGGGTCGAACGTGGGCAGGCCGCGATCCCGGATTGAGGTGCGCAGCCAGGCGGTCAACGCTTTGGTGACCGTCATCCTCACCGAATCACGTTGCTTGTCAACCATGTTCAGGATGCCCCGCACCCGCGCCTCGAACAGCGCGTTGCCACACCATAGAGCAGCCGTCACCCAAGATGCTTCGGTGCTCACCTGAAGGGGCCAGGGAAGCGGCACCGTGACATCCTCAGCCGCCTCAAGCACCCATTCCATGCCCAGGCCGGCTGCGGCGGGGCTCGCTGCATACAGCAGACACGTCAGGGGCGCGAAAGCCAGGTTCTCCCACATGCCGTTGTCGGTGGCCGGCCGGGCTTGAGTGCCGCCGAAACCGACCGAGGACATGCTCAGCAACGTCTCGGCGGCGGCCTGGGCGTCCTCCAGGGTGGTGATCAGTGCGGTGGGATCGTAACGGCAGCAGTTGAATTCGCGGGGATAGTGGGGCGGTGTGTTGGGCCGCAGGTCCAGCAGCATGGCCGTGCCCCAGCGTCGCGACGACACCATCTGCATGAGGTCATCCTTGCTGGAGGACACCACAGCCGGGCCGGGCCACAGCACCGCGCTCTGGGCCAGCCAGCGCCGAGTCTTGCCGGTGCCAGGCGGTGCGAGACCCAGAATGTGCGGGGCTGTCTGCAGCGGCACCAGCCGAGCCAGCGTGCGATCGGTCACCCAGCCACCGAAAGGCGTTACGGGAGATCGGTATTCGTCACCGTCCATTTCACAACACTAAAGCCCGCAAAAGGGTGTCGTATGCACGGATTCGCGGGCGATATCTGGCCTAGCCACAAAGGTGCGCACCGCATCCTTGCCGGCCCATAATCCGGCCTTTAGTTGTCGTTCGACAGCCGGGCAATCCAATGCTCGTGCACTGCCGATACCACAACTCACACCACGCTGCTGCCAGCGCGTTCGGCTGGCGTTGTGCGATCGCGAGTCGGTGGGGTCGGCTCGGCAAAAGATGTGCACAAGGCCCACCCGGAGTTCCGGTAGTTTTTCGCAGGTGGGTTATGACCACTCAAACGCGCCGCTCGGGGATGATCGATGACGCTGACGTTGGCCGACCTGGACCATTGGGACCCGAACTCCATCCACGGCGTGTTCAAGGCCGCCATCGACCGCGCCAACGGGGTCCGCAGCACGGCCACCCAGATCGGCGACGTCATGGCCACCACGCCGTGGGAGGGCGACAGGCACGACGCCGCGATGCAGGCCGCCGGGCGGGTCAACGCTGATCTGATCAGCCATGCCGAGGAGTGCGAGGCGGTCGCCCGCGCCGCCCGCGCCGCAGAGGCCGAGGTCCGCGACATCCAGCGCGACTGGCACAACTTCCAGCGCATGGCCGATCGATGGGGCATCGCGATCAACACCGAAACCGGTGAGCTGCCCTACCTTCCGCCGCCCGACCCCAACGACCCCGCGGAAATGGAACACGCGTCGACATCATCGAAAACGAGATCAAGGCCCTGCTCGTGCGCGCCCGGGGTGCCGACGACGACCTCGCCGCCGTCATCCGCGTGGCCGCCGGTCAGGAAAGCCGTGGCCGACCTCAACCAGCAGCTGGCCGACAGGCCCCCGGTCCCGATGAACGAGCAGCAGGGCACCACCGACGCCACCGAGCTCTGGCAGAACGGGACGCTGAGCCCCGACGCGCAGGCCCGGCTCAACCCCGCCACCACTCTTTCTCCCCCGACCAGCCGGCGGCACTCGAGCGCGGCGACCTGGTGCTCCCCCACGATCAACTAGCTCAGCGCGTTCTCGCGAGGATTGGACGGTAAGACCGCCGACCAGCTCCGCGACCTCACGCTAAAACCTGGCGGCGAGCGGCTCGTCGACGCCATGCGCCTGGCCACCAACGTCCACATCTCCAGCACCCCCGGTGCGGGCAACGCGCGGATGCGGGGCGGCCTGGCCAACGCGCCGTCGGCGCTTCGCGACGTCCTCAACGACCCGACGCTGCGGGTCGATAACGGCCAGTGGGAGTTTCTTGTCGCCACAGGTGACCAAGGGTTCGACCCGCGGGTGCTGTTCACCCACTGGGACGGCCTCAAGGACATGCCGCGATTCTGGGCCACGGCAACCCGGCGCTGATGCGCGGCAGCGAGCTCGACGCCGGGCTGCTCGGCGAGTCCGGCGAGCCGCTGCACTGGATGAGCACCGGAGTGTGGTCCGGCGAGGCAAAGGAGTTCGCCCACGACACGCTGGCGACAACGTGTTCCCATCGGGCCTGCCGGCTGCCCCGCGTCGCCGAGCGCACCAGACGAAGGGCCATCGTTGAACCCTCGTATGTCGTCTACTTCGCGGCAGGGGCCTCCAATTCTCAGCGAAACCCAAGGTAAGGCGCGTAACTGTGGTTGTTATGACTGAAGCAACGCCTGACCATCCGAGTGAGGCCACCGCCACAGCACCGCCTTCGCAGTCGGACGAGCGTTGGAACAAATCTCGTCGACGCGGCGGGCCGTTCCGGCTTGCGGCGGTAATCGGCACGCTCGCGGGCATCGTGTTCATCATTGCGGTGATCTTCTGGAGTGGATTCATACTGGGTGCCTGCGAAGGCGGTGGCGGCGGTCACCACCACGGCGGTGGTGAAGGAGATTCCTGGCACCACAATGGGATGACGCACTACGGTGTGGTCATCGACCAGACTGTGCCGTCGGCGGCTGTCACGGGTAGCGACTCAATCTTGGCTTCATAGACGGACAGCCGAGTTCTGCTCTCGGCCGGCGGTTCCGGGTTGGCCTGCAGGTTTTACGTCAACCGTTGTCGCGGCGAAACATACGGCGCTGACTGCTATCTCGGGCGCGGTAGCACCAGCCGCGATCCCGCGCAGTCGAGTACGTGCGTGGAGCGAACGAACTCGGTTCCCGACACCACCGACTCACCGGTTCCGAGGTTTCGTGCGAACCGCAGGAACGAACCGCCCGCGACGGTCAGCCGGATCCGTGGCCCGGCCGAAACCGGTGGGCTACCGGGTCGAGGTCGATCCGAACGGGCGACGAACGCTTCGGTCCGATGCGCAGGTAGCCGTCGGAGACGTTGCGCGAGCGGCCGTCCGGGTCGACGTCGATCCGGTCATTCTCAATCTTTAACTCGGCTGGCGCTAATGGTTGTCCTTCGCGGGCTCCGCGCCGTCGGCGTCGGATCGTCAAGCTCACGGTGCGCAACGCCGCAGCGACCCACACGTCCCAAGATACGTGTGCGTTTGAATCGCCCCGGTGATTCCGGAGTCTCCGGGCTCACCGGTGCGGTTCATATCACTGACCAGCGGTTTTGTGTCTGTCTTACGGGGATATCCTGGCGCTGTGAGGCACGCCGACCCGCATCCCGCCGTGGAGCAGATGAAGCTCACGGACGTGCTGGCGGCGCTGTCAGACCCGATCCGGGTCGATTGGTCCGGCTGCTGGCCGACGGCGTCGAACGGGGCTGGGGCGAGCTGCGCGCACCGCTGGCCAAATCTACGCTCAGCCACCACCTCAAGACGCTGCGGGCCGCCGGCGTCACCCGCACCCGCGAGGAGGGCACCCGCTGTTTTCGTGCGGCTACGACGCGACGACCTGGACTCGCGGTTCCCCGGCCTCGTCGAGGCCGTGCTGGAGGCGGCTCAAGCCGAAGACGTCGGTAACAAGGTCAGCCTCGTCGAGACGTAACACGCATTCGTCCAGATTGACGAACCCGTCGGCGCGATCGAGTTGCAGTCCGCAGGCTGGGCAAGCAGTTGAATCGACTAGGGCATGGTTGGTGGTGGTGTCCTCGAAAACCAATCTACTTGCCGCAGAACAGCGAGAGCTCCTGCGGCGGCGACAACAAACCCATGCGGCCCGAACGCGCAGGGTGCGACACCCTCCGCCGAACGCGAATCAGTAGCCAAATGACGCGCCTCGTCATCGAGATCGGCACGCTCGCCGCTGTCGGGAAGTTGAGCGCGATATGAAGTTTGGTATCGCGACATTCATCACCGACGAGGGCGTTGGTCCACAGCGGCTGGGCGCGGCGGTGGAGGAACGCGGGTTCAACTCCCTCGTTGTCACCGAGCACTCGCACATTCCGGTCGCGTATGAGGAGCCCTATCCCGGTGCGGGCAAGCTGCCCCGTGTCTATCACCGCACTCTCGACCCATTCGTGGCGCTGTCCTCGGCGGCGGCAGTCACCCGGGACCTTGTCCTTACTACTGGGATAGTCCTGCTCCCGCAGCGGGACGTGATCTACACCGCCAAGGAGGTCGCCAGCCTCGACTTAGTCTCCAACGGCCGTGTCGCCCTGGGCGTCGGCTTGGGCTGGAACCGTGAGGAAATGCGCAATCACGGCACAGATGCGGCCACCCGCGGGACAAAAATGAATGAGCAGCTCGCCGCACTCAAGCAGATCTGGACCGAGGAGGAGGCTGAGTTCCGCGGCCGGTTCGTCAACTTTGCCCCAATCTTCTCCTGGCCCAAGCCGGTTCAGCGGCCGCATCCCCCGATCTACATTGGTGGTGAGAGCCGCGCGGCTCTGGAACGGCTACGCACTCTCGGTGACGGCTGGCTGCCCCAGGCAGCCACCCCTCCCGAAGAGCTGCGTCGGGTGCGTCTGTGGTTGGCGGACCACAGCCGCACCAACGTGCCGTTCACGATTTTTGGCGCAGGACGGGATAAAACTGCGTTGGCCGGCTACGCCGACGCCGAGGTCGACGAGGTCACCTTCCTGCTCCCGACCCAGCCGGAACCAGACACATTGCGCGACCTCGACGAGCTGGCGGACCTCGCGAGCAGCCTCTCCTGACCAACGCACCCAGCCGACTCTCAACGCTGCAGGTGATCGTTCTGCCGCACCCCTTCTAGTCCGACTGGGCTAGGTGAGAGAAATGCTCCTCGAAAACACCCTGGAAGGAAGACAAATGGATCGCGATCAGATGGTCGAGTTATGGGAACGTCACACGGCATACGAATTCGCGCTCAAGGACGCCAACCTTGCTGTCTGCACCATGGTTGACGACGCGATCGTCATGCACCTACCGACCATGAGTGGCGGCTTTGGGAAGGAGAACCTGCGGCACTATTACGCCGACGTGTTCATTCCCGGCATTCCAGCCGACACCACCAGCGAGCTGATCGCCCGGTCGGTCGGTGACAGCCTGCTCGTCGACGAGTTCATTATGCGGATGACCCATGACCAAGACATCCCGTTCCTGTTACCAGGACTGGCGCCGACCGACAAAACCGTCGAGGTACCAACCGTCGTCATCGTGAAGTTCCGTGGTGACCTGATGGAAAGCGAACGGCTCTACTGGGACCAGGCCACGTTGCTGAGCCAGCTGGGCCTGATCGATCGGAGTCTGCCCTTCGCCGACGTCACCGAGATCGGCGGATTTCTGCGGGACAAGGTCTTGCAGTGATTCCCCAGTCCCCATTCGGGGGCCCATAGGCGGTATTCACGCACTCCGCGGACGAGCTCCGATTCGAAGCGGCCGACACGCCGGACCTGCGAGCGTCGAATCTCACTGCCCGTGTCATACATGACACGCAGATGACACGTCAGATGAGAATATGACATTTGGAATGAAGAACCTGCAATCTAAACGGGTGTAGCTTCTCAAATCCCGTGTCACATCGCGGCCTCCTGACCTGCGATGATGCGGGTCGTGTCACGCGATGTCATCGAGCACTTGTCTCATACTCGTGTCATTTTTTCGGATGCCCGAGCCAGCCCCACTCCGACCAATGCCATGGAGGTCATGGAGCGGGGATGCCTACCGGGGCGCCGTTATGTCACGTGACGACCGGCCGGTCCCGATCCAGCGCCCTAACGGGATGACCGTATCCGCGACGGCGTGCCTGCGTTGGCCGCGGACGCCGATTGCGCCAATTCGGTCAACAGCGGCGGGATATCCATCTGGGGCACTACCGCCTCGATGAGCACGAGTCGGTCCCGTGCGGCGGCAGCGGCCTCGAGCGCATCGTCGAGTTCTCCGTAGGTTGCGACCCGGAAGACCAGTGCATCGGATACGCCGAGCACGCCGGGCAATTCGGTCCATCGCCAGCCGACGATGTCGTTGTAGTAGGCCGATTCACCGTGGATCGCCCGTTCGACGGTGTAACCGTCGTTGTTGACCACTACCACCACGGGCGTCAAGCCCTCACGGCCGAAACTGCCCAGTTCCTGGGCCGTCAGCTGCGCGGCACCATCTCCGATCAGCAACACAATGCGACGATCACGCTCGGCCAGCCCGGCCCCCAGCGCCGCCGGTAGCGTGTAACCGATCGAGCCCCACAACGGCTGCCCGATGAACGTTACCCCGGACGCCAGCCGGTGCCCAGCCATCCCGTAGAACGATGTGCCCTGATCGGCGAGCACCACGTTGTTGGGTGTCAGCGCCTCAGAAAGCCTGTCCCACAACGCCTCCTGTGTCAGCGGCGCTGCCCGGCCCGGTAGGGGCGCCGAATCGGAGGCTGGGCGCGCAGCAAGTGCAGGGGACGTCACGCCCCGTCCCGTGAGAATCGCGGTGAGGGCGTCTAGAGCCGCGGCCATATCCAGCGGGGCGTAGACACGGCCAGCGATCACGCTCTGATCCGGCCCGATATCGATGGTGCGCGCGGGATCGATGCGCTGGCTGAAAAACCCGCTGACCATATCGGTGAACATCACACCAGCGGTCACCAACACAGGTGCGTCCTCGATGGCCTGACGCACCGGGTCGGCGCTGGCTGCCCCTGCGTAGATACCGAGGAAATTCGGTGAGCTCTCGTCGACAAGGCTCTTGCCCCACATCAGCGTGGCGTGCGGAACCGTATCGGCGGCCAGGAGCGCGTTGAGCGACCCGACACAATGCAACCGGTGCACCAGAAAATCCGCCAGGACGACCAGCCTGTGGTCTGCGATGAGCTGCGCGGCCGCCTCGGTGAACATTGCCAATGCCCGCGGCGAGGTGCCGCCGGTATACCGAGGCAGCGGTGAGCTCGGTGGTTCGACCGGGAACCGCGCCACATCGGTGGCGATCAGAAGGTAGCCGGGCCGTTTCTGCTCGCGGACTTCCGAGAGCACACGGTCGATCTCCCTGGTCGCCGTAGCCGGGACCAAATTCGCTTGCGCACAGGTGATTTCGCGGCTCATCCGTAGGAAGTGCTCGAAGTCGCCGTCGCCGAGAGTATGGTGGACAATGAGACGGGCGCCCTGGGTGTCCTTCGACGGCGCACCGACGATGTGCACGACGGGAACATGCTCGGCATAACTGCCGGCGATGGCGTTGGCCGCCGACAGCTCGCCGACGCCGAACGTCGTGACCAGCGCCGCCATCCCCCGCAGCCGGCCATAAGCGTCCGCGGCGTAACCGGCGTTGAGTTCATTCGCGCCACCGACCCACCGCACGCGCGGATGGGCGATAACGTGGTCAAGGAATTCCAACTGATAGTCGCCGGGGACCCCGAAGATCTCGGTCACCCCGAGTTCAGCAAGTCGATCCAACAAGTAGTCACCTACGGTGTAGCCAGCTTCGAGGACGACATTCACCCAGTCGACGGTAGTACAGCAAGCCGCACACCGGCGCTGCGGCTGCGATGCTCAGTGTGCCGGGTATAGGCCTACGCTCCGAGGCCGTCCCGCCAGAACGGAACGAGCCAGGACGAGCTTTCTATCACGTTGATCTGCAAAACGATTCAGGCCTGAGGGTGGCGTGGGCCGTGGCCGTATCGGGACACAGCTTCACCCCCGACGAAGCGTAAGGACGGTAATCTCGCTGGGGGCGAAAACCCGGAAGGGGGGACCCCAGAAACCGGTGCCGCGACTCGTGTAGAGCTGCGTCCGCTGGCCATGCGTGCTCAATCCGTGTACCACCGGTTGATCGAGTCTGACGAGGAAGTTGAACGGCCAGATCTGCCCGCCGTGGGTGTGCCCGGAAATCTGCAGGTCCACACCCGCGTTCACCGCCCCCGTGACCTGCTTGGGCTGGTGAGCGAGAAGCAACACCGGTAGCGCGGGATCGGCACCCGCCAGGGCGGCATCGACGTTCGCGCCGTGCCCATCGACGCCGGACGCCTGGGCGGTCACGTCGTCCACGCCCGCGACGACGAGCTGGTCACCCCCGCGCTCGACGACGATGTGCCGGTTGTGCAGCACATCCCACCCGATACTTTCCATGTAGTCGAGCCAACCCTGAGCCTCGCTGAAGTATTCATGGTTGCCAGTGACGTACACGCGAGCGAACTTGCCCCGCGCCGCGGCGAGCGGCATCACCTGCTCCCCGCGCATGTCCACTGTTCCGTCGGCGAGATCGCCGACATGGCAGACGATATCGGCGTCGAGCTCGTTGATACGGTCCGCCACCGCCGCGGACCACCGGGTGCGGTCAATCGGTCCGAAGTGGGTGTCAGTGATCATCGCCACGCGCAGGCCATCCAATCCGCTGCCGAGCCGTGAGATCGTGACATCGACGTGCTTGGTGCGCGGAACTCGCACCCCTTCGGCGTAGCCCCACACGAGCAGTGCAACGACAACGACAACGACCGCGCCGGCCACGACACGCGATCGCGTCGGATCCCCGACACCGACCACGAGCAACGCCAGCCGCAATAGTTGGGCCAACACCGACCCGACGAACAATACCCAGACTGCACCCAGCAGAGCGTCACCGATAACGGCTACCCGGTCCACGTGCCTACTGCCATGCCCGCACATCATCATCGTCGGCAGCCCAACGAACGCGGACGCGAACAGGAGCGTACCCGCGCCAACCACCGCAGTCGGCCACCGCGTACCGGCCGACAGCAGCGTCCACCACGGCACCCCGAGCAGGAGCAGCATGATCGCGAACACGGGAATCAGGCGAAACCACCGCCGCCGCGATCGCTGGTGCCCGGCGACCTGAACGGACTGCAAGTCTGACATCGCGAAGCGCCTCGATCTCTGTGCATGGACTACCGACGACGCTACCTGGGCGCGGAGTGCCCGATCGGGTGTCGAATCAGCAGACCTGGTTCGACTATGCGCCCGAGAACGGACCCCAGTTCAAGGAGCTCGTCGGTCGGCTCCGCGATACGCCGGAACGGAACTACATGGATCGCGAAGTGGTGGGTGCTACTACAGGCGCTGACGGCGGGGCAGCTCAATCAAAATTGCTGGGACGACACCAGCGGCGGGCTCGAGTGTACTACTACACAGTGTAGTAACGGGAGGACTCAATGCGCTCCCCTACCACTACCTGATCACTTCTCAAGTTCGTGTCCAATTGGACATCTGATTTTCCGGACCCCTTTTCCTGCGTAATGGAATTGGCGTTTTGGCCTTGCCGAGGTTCTCGCGGCAGCGTTCAGGCGTGGCGGGCTGCTTGTTGGACGAGCTGTACGCGGCTAGTCAGGCCGAGTTTGGTGTAGACGTGGGTGAGGTGGGTCTGCACGGTGCGCGGTGAGACGAACAGCCGGGTGGCGATGTCCTTATTGCCGAGGCCCTCGCTGAGCAGTCGCACGACGTCGCGTTCGGTCGGGGTGAGCGACGCCCAGCCACTGGCGGGTCGTTTGCGTTGGCCGCGGCCGCGCTGGGCGTAGGCGATCGCCTCGTCGGTGGACAGCGCTGCGCCCTCGGCCCACGCGGAGTCAAAATCCTTCTCGCCCATGGTGTCTCGCAGCGCCGCCATCGAGGCCTCGTAGCCGGCGAATCCGATATCTCGATCTGCCTCGTCGGAGTACACCCAGGTCCCGTCGAGGCTGCGCTCGCCGAGGCCGAACTGACCGAACTGTTCGAGATTCTCGCGACGCTCAGCAACACATAGGCGTCGGAAGGCCGACCACGGGATCGGTCGGCGAGGGTCGGGCGTTGGCATCACCGGATTATCCAGCAGCGCAACGACTCTGGCGTGCAGCGCGTCGATCTCGCGGTTGGTGCCGCCGATGACTATCTACCCATCCATGACGATCATTGGCCGCCGCCAATGCGCAGCGAGAGCTCGCTCTGCTCGTCCAACCGGGTCTCTAGCGCGTTCTTCGTGACCTGGTTGAGAGCCGGTTCGGGTCCACTAATCCACGCCCTGCACTGTTGTTCAGGCACTCCCCGCCGCGTATCGGCACGGTCGACGGCGTCGAGGGTGTGTCTGATGACGGCGGAGGCGGACCGGGCGCTAGCGGTGACATCTGGGACTGAGTCGTGCGCAGCGTGCGTACCGGTCGTGGGAGACATCATGATCGGCTCTAGGTGGCGCGCTCCGCCACTGTGACCGTGATCTGTTGGGTGTTGGCACCGCGAAGCACGGTCAACTGGACGCGGTCGCCCGGATAAGTGCCGCGAAGTGCCGCTATAAGCTCCTCCGCCGTCGCGGTTTCCTGACCGTTGAACGCGATGACGATGTCGCCCGGTTGGATGCCTGCCTCCGCCGCCGGACTTGGCGTCGCGACCTGCATGGCG
>JAOPVX010000353.1 GCA_025965975.1 Mycobacterium sp.
TCCGTCGCTCTCGATATCGGCCGCCGTGATCGCGTTAAACGCTTTGATGATTGTCGATTTCGGCAGATGTCGGCCAACCAGTTCGCTCGTCGTAATCTCGTCCCGGTCCAACTCATCGATATGGCCGTCGCGCTCGGGATGGTAATTCGTGGCGTCGAGGACGGTCTTTCCTTCCAGCTGGGCGACGGGAACTGTGTGGTAGGCCTTCAGCGGGATCGCGAGCAGCACAATGTCGCCGAACACTGCGGCCTCCGCGGGAGTACCGGCCTTGCAGCCGATGGAGTCGACGAAGCTGGACAACGTATCGGGGCCGCGCGCATTTGAGACCATCACGTCGTGGCCCTGCCGGGTTGCAACGGCAGCTACTGCACTCCCGACAGAGCCGGCTCCGATAATTCCAACCTGCATGTCGATGCCCTTCGTTAATTGGCGAGCGGGTCTCGGCTCGACGTCGCGACCCGGTCCGTGGACGGTTAGCGTGCGCGCCAGCCGGGCCGGCTGGCGACGACGATCTGGCGGCCCCACGGCTGCTGCATGCGAATCCGCAGTTGGATTTTCGGGTCGGCGTATCGAGCCAGTGCGCGCATCGCCGAGGGACTGTAGGCCCGCAGCGAGCTGATGACGGCTTCGTGGGCAAATGGGTGGACGACAGTCAGCGGCAGGAGGGCCGCCAGCTGCGCGAGGTGCGGGATCGACGGCGGCCGTGGCAGGTCGATGATGAGCAGCTTGTCCGCGACCCGGGTGCCCTCGGCGAAGACCCATGAGGCCAGCGGCGGCGGTAAATGATGATAGGACTGGGCGAAGACCGCCAGATCAAAGCATCCGTCGGCGGCGCCGATCGCAGTGGCGTCCATGACGCGTACCGTCGCCCGGGGGTGGCGGCCCAGATCCCCAGCCGCGATGTGAGCCACCGAGGTGGGATCGATGTCAGTGACGGTGACGTGCGCGCTGGGATGGATCTCAAGCAGCTTGCGTGACAGCCCGCCGTGACCGGAGCCCAGTTCCAGAATCGTCGGATCGGCGACATCGGCAACCTCGTCGAGCGCCAGCCGGGCGAACTTCTCGTGGTCCTTGAACAGGCTGCCAAGGCGTTCCAGGGAGCGCACGACCTGGCGCTTGACCCGATCGTCGACGTCGTCGCGGTCCAGGTACTCCAGGCGATCGGTCTGTAGCCGACGGTCCAGCCAGGAAGCATCGGGGCCGCCGCGCGGCATCCGGTCGATGTCGATGACTGCCGGGTCAGTGGGCATCTGAATTCTCCGATCTCGCGGGGCCGGGTCGCATCGCGGACGTCAAGATCACGGTGACGATCTACTTGCCACCATCCCGGGCTAGCGGTGCCATGTCGGCACCACTGACGCCCATCAGCGCCCCCAGCTGACTGGAATTCCTACTTACCTGCTAGCTGCAAATGCCCAGCGTCCTGCTACTCGAGCAGCGCGGCGGCCCCATGTGCCGCCTGCCGAACAGGACAGCTAGTTCTACGGTGAAATCTGAACGATCGCCACGAATTCGAGGAACAACCACTCGCCAAGAGGTGAGGCGACCGACGAAACAGAGATCAGGTCTAGGCCGATGAACGCTGCTGCTTCGTCTAAAGCGAATACGTGAGCGTGCCTCATGACGCAGAAGTCAACTTCAGCCCGACTGGATACCGGTCGGGGCTTCCGCGCGCAGCACTTCGGATGAGGAAGTAAAGCAGGCGCTTATGCGGGCACGTTTGCTGTCACTGTTGCGGCCAACACCCCGGCCGCTGCGGCTCGGGATCGCGGCCGCCTTGGCGTTCGTCGTGGCAGAGACCTTGGTGCTCTACCCGCTCGAACAGCTCGCTTTCGAGACCGCTCTGGTTGTGGTCTACCTGCTCGGGGTCGTGGTCGTCGCGATTGGATGGGGGTTCTGGCTGGCGGCGGCGACGTCGGTGGCTAGCGCCCTGGCCTTTGACTACTTCTATATCCAGCCAGTCGTTAGCTTCATCCCAACGCGGGCCGAGGACGCGGTGGCACTTGCGGTCTTCTTGGTGGTTGCGCTGTCGGTCAGCACGCTGGCGGATGTGGCCCGATTGCGGGCGGCGGAGGCAGATCAGCGCCGCATTGAGGCCAACCTGGCGGCCGAGTTGGGCCGGATGATGTTATACACGCGCGACTTGGGCTCCGCGCTGGATCACGCCGCCAAACGGCTCGCTCTGGTGCTGGGGCTGGCGTTTTCCGAGCTCAAGCTTGAAGCGGTCACTCCCGACGAGCGCCATTCCGCAATTCCGTTGCGCGACGGTGCAACCCAAATCGGCACGCTGCTCGTGCCCACCGACTTGTCGAAGCCGATGAAGCAGCGCCTGCGCCAGCGGGTGGTGCCGCCCCTGGAACTGCTTCTTGGCGCGGCACGCGACCACGAAGAAATACACAACGCGCTGGAGGCCAGCCGAAGGGAGCTGGAGCGGTTTTTCGATCTGTCGTCTGACCTGCTTGGTATCGGGCGCCGGCCCGCACATTGGAAGCGCGTAAATCGAGCGTTCGAGCGAACTTTCGGGCAGCCGACCCAGGAGCTGCTGTCGCGGTCGTTTCTCGATTTCGTTCATCCGGCGGACCTGAGGCCCGTCTGCGAGGTGCTCGACGAGTTAGAAACTGGCCAGGGGTTCACGCAGTTTGAGCACCGCATCATCAGCAGCGATCGCTCCGTGCGCTGGCTGGAGTGGAACGTCGTACCGGATCGCGGCTTGCTCTACGTGGCTGGTCGTGACGTGACCGAGCGTCGGCGCGAGCAGGACAAACTGGGCGTGCTCGCACAGCAGCAGTCCGCCTTGCGGCGGGTGGCCACCCTGGTGGCGCGCGGGGTTGAGCCGTCGGAGGTGTTCTCGGCGGTGGCAACGGAGTTGGCCCGGTGCCTCGGCACGCACTACTCGGCGCTGTGGCGCTACCAGCCCGACGGTATGGTCACGCTACTGGCGGCCAGCGACGACGACCCCGGGTTGAAGAAGATGCCCGTCGGTGCTCCGTTTTCACTCGAGGGCGAAAGCGTCTCGGCGATGGTGTTGCGCACCGGCCGCGCCGCCCGGATCGACAGCTTCGAGAGCGCTCCCGGTTCCATCGCTGCACGGGTGCGTGATGTGGGCCTGCGGGTGGCGGTGGGTGCGCCCATCGAGGTCGGCGGCCGAGTGTGGGGGGCGGCCGTCGTCGGCTCGTATCGACCCGAACCGCTGCCCCCCGACACCGAGGCGCGGGTCGGGGACTTCGCCGATCTGGTCGCCACCGCGATTGCCAACGCACAGGCCCACGCGGAACTGACGGCGTCGCGGGCCCGGATCGTGGCCGCCGGCGACGAGGCGCGGCGGCGTTTCGAACGCGATCTGCACGACGGTGCCCAACAACGGCTGATCTCGCTGGGGCTCGCGCTTCGCACGGCGCAGGCAGCGGTGCCACCCGAACTGCACCCACTCAAGAAGCAGATGTCAGACATCGTCGACGGTCTGGTCGGCGTGTCCGAGGAGGTGCGAGAGATCTCGCGCGGGATTCACCCGGCGATTCTGTCCAAGGGAGGGCTCGGGCCGGCACTCAAGACGCTGGCGCGCCGATCAGCTGTGCCGGTCGAGCTCTCGCTAAGTGTCGACCGACGGTTGCCCGAGTCCGCCGAAGTGGCAGCCTATTACGTCGTTGCAGAAGCCCTCACCAACACCGCCAAACACGCACGAGCGTCGCAGGTCGACCTGTGCGTCGAAGCCGACGACGCCATTCTCCATCTCTCGATTGAGGATGACGGAATCGGGGGCGCCGCTGTCGGTAAAGGTTCTGGACTCACCGGCCTGATGGACCGTGTCGAAGCGCTCGGCGGCAGGATGGAAATCTCGAGTCACCCCGGAAACGGGACATCGCTGCGCGTCAACATCCCGTTGCAAGTCGGAGGACAGACGAGGTACGAGGCCTGATCAGCGCTCTTGCCTTCAGTGTGGGCCAGACACTGCGTTGGGGTTTGGATCACAATGTCGGCCTTGTCAGCCCAGGTGGTTGGTGAGGAAGCTGACGATGGCCTGCATAACATGTTCGGACGACCACGGCTTGGCGACACTAGGGTCGAATCCCAGGAACGTCAGGTCGCCGTGGTTGGCACCGTTGATCACATACCGCGTGCTCCCGACGCCCTTGGCACGCAGCGCATTGTGCAGTATCAAGGTCTGGCTGGGCGAGACGAGCTGATCGGCACTCCCATGCAGCAGCAGAAACGGCGGGCTCGCCGCGCTGACGTAGGTGACCGGGTTCGCCGCCGCCATCGACGTGGGTTTGTCCTGCACCGACAGGGTGGTGCCCTGGCCGAAGATGAACTGGGCGAAGGAGTTACCCGCGGCATACGTGGCGTCCTGCGTGGCGACGTCGTAGTCGGAGGCGAGCGTTGAGATGTCGCATGGGCCGAACTCGTCGACGACGGCCTGCACCGTGCTGCTCTGGCCCGGGTTGGCGCCGTTCTCGAACTGCTTGAGACCGTCGGTTACTCCCGTCATCGCGGCGAGGTAGCCGCCGGCTGACTGCCCCCACACCGCGACCTCGCCCATGTTGATTCCGTATCGGTCGGCGTGCGCTCGCAGGTAGCGGATCGCCGACTTGATGTCGGCGACGGAGTCCGTATACGTCGCGCAGGTAGTGACGGTGCGGTACTCGACGCTGGCCACGACGTAGCCCTGCTCAGCCACGTATGTGCGCTGGTCGAGATTCGCCGTCTTGTCACTCCTGAGGAATCCACCGCCGGTGATGTAGACGACCAGCGGCTTCCTGCCCGGGCTTTGGGGCACCACAACGTCCAGCTTCAGCGGAATCTGTGTGCCAGACGACGTCGATGTGTCGTACACGATGTCACGGTAGGTCGTCAGCTGTACTTTGCCGCAACGGATTTGGGGGCTGCTGCCGCCGATGACGATGCTCGTGCTGGTGTCGCTGGGCGCGATGGCCTTCGCGAGAGGGATGCTCGGCATGGTCATGGCCCGACCAGCCCCAGTTGCCGGAACAGCGCAGCGAGTGCCTGCTTTTCGCGTTCGTCGAGCGAGCCGAGGAAATGGGTGCGGACCGCGGCGGCGTGTACGCGGACGGCTTCGCGGATCTCTTGGGCGCCGTGTTCGGTAAGTCCGACGTCGCGAAGCCGGCCGGTGCCCCTGTCGACCCGGGTGAGCAGGTCGCGTCCCTCCATCCGCTCCAATTGATGTGACAGCCGCGAAGCCGACCAGCCGAGTGACTCGCCCAGATCACGTTGGGTCAGCGTGGCGCCCGGCGCCTCGTGCAGACGGACAAGAACCTCGAAGTCCGGCCTGGACAGGCCGGTGGCGTTGACGAGGTCGCTGCCCACCAGCGCTAGAACGGTTTCCGACCAGGCAAGAAACCCTCGCCATAGGGACTGTTCCGGGGCCGAGAGCGTCGCGCTGGTGCTCCGGGTCGCTGGTTTTCTGGCCATCCGTCCATGATCCCGACACTATGTTGACATGTCAAGACAGGAGCGTACCATTGACGTTGATACGTCAAGTCAGGGAGTGCAATGGTTTCTCTCACCGCGATTGGCCGGTTGCATACGTCAGGTGCGCGCGCGGTCGAGCCATTCCACATCGACGGCGCGCTGTTTGTGGCGGTGCCGCAGCTCGCGATCGACATTCCCGGCCAGACACCGGACATCAACGGCGGCGACAGCGATACGTCGTTGCTGGTTTTCCGTGCTGACAATGGGGGATTCGCCGAGCATCAACGGCTGGATGCACCGGGTGGTGAGGATGCGGAGTTCTTCCGTATCGGCGGTCGGAATTTTCTCGCGACAGCGAGCATCCGGACCGGGCGCGGGCCCTACGAATTCGGCACCGAGTCGCTCATCTTTGAATGGCGGGCAGGCCGGTTCGAGCCGTTCCAGGCGATTCCGACGTTCGCCGCCAAACAGTGGAAGGCATTCACCGCCTTCGGACGGCATTTCCTCGCGTTGGCTCAAGGGGTCAGCCCACCTGGTATCGACGGGGCGAACAAGTCGTCAGTGATCTACGAATGGACCGGCAGCGGTTTCGAGGAGTTCCAGCAGATCCCGTCCGAATGGGGCTACAACTGGCATCCGTTCGAGCTGGACGGTCAGGTGTATCTCGCCTATGCAGACCACGTCAAGCCGTCGGTGCTGTACCGGTGGAACGGGAACCGGTTCGTTGCGCGTCAGGTATTGCTGGAGCGCGCAGGCAGAGCGTTCGCCCACTTTGAAGTCGAGGATAATACCTATCTCGTCACCGCGTGTATTGACGGCTCCTCTGCGGTGATGCGTTGGGAAGACGGCTTTTTCGAGCCTTTCCAGGAGCTACCGGACGCGGGAGCGCGGGAGCTCGCCGTATTCGCCACTATCCACGGGTTGTACCTCGCGCGGGTCAACTTCATCACCGGAAGCCCTCACCAGCCGCAGGTCTCGTTGAATTCGCAGGTGTACCGGTGGGGGAACGGGAAGCTCGTCACCGTTGTCGAGTTCCCTACCACGGGGGCCACCGACGTCGCGGTCATCCCTGGTCCGGGGCACACCCGGTTGGCGGTGTCGAACAGCTTGAGCCCTCAGGTCCGGTTCGCCTCCCAGACAGTGATTTACACGTTCGACGATTCATTCGACGGCGAGGGGCCAGGGCTATGACCAGCCCTGCGCATCCGGAAATCCCGGAAATGGCGGATCTGTTCACGGTTTACACCGCTGATCCGCAGAGCATCGGTTCCGCACTGACCCACACCGAATATCGCAGCCGCCAACAGGATCCCCTCATCGTCGCCACGAGCTTCGACGTCGCTCTGTACCCGGGGCGAGGACAGGCGCCACAAGTGGAGGGGTTTCGCGTCGGCACGCGCGGATTCACGGAACTCGCGGGTCTGTCCCATCTGGGCCCGGCGGCGGCTTCGCTCGTCAGCCTGTACGAACGCGCGGGCGACGGCGCGTGGCGTGCGCAGGCGGAACGACTCATCACGGCAACCGAGCGGGCGCGTGCGGTCAACACGGTAGCCCTGTGGCGCGATGCCATCGCCGTGGAAGCGTTTCGAGGCCGCGAACCGCGGATCTCGCAGATGTACGACTATGCCTGCGCCGCCACCGTGGTTTACCTGCGCCGCGCCCTAACCGAGGACGGCTACCTCTCCCGCGAGAGCCTGCAGCGCGACTACCTGGGCAGCATCCCAGGTGGCGGATCGTGCCCGGCATTGATCAACGAGATGATGGTCGCGACGTTCTTCCTCGTCGGCCTTGACAACGCCTATCGCCTGCTGCGCTGGTTCCGCGACCGGCACGTCGCCTGGGACCGCGTCATGGTCATCGTCGCAGGCAGGCAGGGGCGACCCACCGCGGGAGTGACGTGGAACACCAGCAGCGTCGCTGCAATGCTGCGCGGCGCCAGTGAGTATCGGCTTCCGCTGGAACGCATGTATATGGCCCCGCACGCGCCCACCTTCTCCACCCCCAAGGACGGCGACCTATCCGAGGTCGCCAGTCTGGAGGAGCCGCTGCGGCAGTTGTGGGCGGCCCTGCACGCCATCCAGGGTCTCGGGGACATCATGTTCCCCGGCTACCCGCGCTTCACCCCGCGCAGCGTGGCGGCTGCCGACGTGTCAGACCTTGCGGTGACCGAAGTCAGCGAGATGCCGCTCATTCGTGATGCGGACGATTTCCGGGCGATGGTCACTCGGCTGCGAGTCGTGTTGGAAGATCCCCGACAACTGTTGTCGTCCTGCGTGACTGACTTCGCGGTAGCTCAACTCGTCCAGCACGGCAATGATCCCACCAAGGTAACCGTGCCGGGGCTCGACAACATCAGCTATCCGACCCTCGATCGCGAGAACCCGTGATGGCCGTCTTCCGCCAGGTCGAATGGGAGCCGCGGTATCTCGACGTTGACGGCGCGCGGCTGGCGTACTACCTGTCCGGGCAGGGCGAGAACCCGGTGGTGTGGCTGCACGGGCTGCCCCTCGACTCGCGGTCGTGGTCGGCCCAGCGTGCGCACTTCGACCCGTTGGCGCGCAATATATTCGTCGATCTGCGTGGCTATGGTGGCTCAAGCAAGCTTCCGCCCAACCGTACCGATATCACCCAGCTCTACGCCGATGACCTCGGTACCCTGCTGACCCATCTCGGCCTACGGGAGGTGGCGGTGATCGGGTTCGCCTCGGCGGGACACGTGGCACTGCGGTTCGCGGCACAACATCCGCAGCGGCTGGCCAAACTCGCTGTGATTAACGCATCGCCGCGATTCCGCCGGGGCGACGACTGGCCGTGGGGATTCGACGACGCCACCATCAATCAGCTTGTTCGAACCGCGCGCGATGGCGGAATCGAGGCGATCACGGATCTTCTTCTGGATCCAGCCACAGTATTCCGAGACGTCGGCGAAGACCAGGCCCATCGCCTGAAGCAGTGGTTCGCCGAGATGAGCCGCTCGGCCGGCACCGATACCCTGATGGGATTCGTCGAGGGGATCTCCCGCGACGACGACCGCCACCTTCTCCGGTCGATCGCCACGTCAACCCTAGTGGTGAGCAGTGCTATTGGTCGTGAAGTCCCTTCTGATGTAGGACTTTATCTCCGCGAGCGTATCGGCAAGTCGTGCCTGGTCGAGATCGCCGGAGCCGACCATTTCGTGTTCGCCACCCGACCGCTGCTGCTCAACATGCTGCTCGCCCAATTCCTTTCCACGGCACCCCAGGCGAATTGATGTTCGCCGCCACCATTGCCAGCTCTGCCTTGTTGGCCGTCGCGCTCATCCCATCGGCGCGGGGCAAGCTCGTCGGCGACCCCCGTCAGTCAGACGGAATGCGGGCCGTGAAGTTTCCAGCCGACAAGATGTGGTTGCTGGGGGTTGCCGAATTCGGCGGAGCAGCCGGTCTGACCGTAGGGCTGTTCTGGTGGCCGCTCGGAGTAGCAGCGGCGGTGTGTTTGATCGCCTATTTCGGCGGTGCCCTCGCATACCTCCTGCGCGCGGGCATAACTCACGCGAAGGCGCTCGCACCGGCCGCGGTTCTGCTGCTGGTCGCGATCGCCACCCTCGTACTTCGACTCGCGACCTCGACGCCCTAGCCGTTGACGCGCGGCGGTCGTGTCGAGGATCCCGTCGGCTCGCCGCCCACACATCGGTCACGCGTAGCTCAGCCGCAATGCTGCGCTACGGCCCGCCGCGTGTACAGGTTCAGTCCGGATCACACGGCTTCGCGCGAGCTGGGAACTGCCGGCGCAATTTCTTCGCCGGGACGCCACTTCGATTCCGGCCGGAATCGCCGTTTCGCGTGCAGTAACTCTCGGATCGTGACGTCCCCGTCGTACACACCATCGAGCAATGCCCCCATCGTGGAGGTCTGCTAGATCTCCCGCCCGTGCCGGTGGGTGAGCATCGTGTCTACCCACTCCCGAAAGCCGCTTGCAGCAGAACCCTGGGTCACCGAACTAGACTCACAGTTCGGGTGGCGAGAAGGCGTCTACGCTGCCGCCCAACCCCGCCTCCTGCCAGCCACACTTCATCCCTGGGTGCTAGCTGCAATGGGCGCCGAGCGTTTCGGCCACGAACCGGCGTTGGTCCAGCCGATTGCGGCTAGTGGGTATGCCAATACTGCGGGTCGCGGTACGCGGCGTTCGTCGTCACTCATGGGGCCATCGCTGCGGTCACCATGTCACCCTCTCGAATCGGAACGTCTTTATGGCCCGCCTTCTCAGCAGCTGCGCTTGCGACATGTCCCACCCCATTTGTGTGACCCGTACCGCTATGAGCATGGCGGCCTGCCGATCATCGGAGATCCGCAGTATCCCAATGTTATTGACGTCGCCCAGACGTCTTTTCGCTAGGCGACAGCCTTGAGCTCGAGGACCCCGCCAGTGGACGTCAGCAGCGAGTTCGGCGGCAGTTCCATTAGGTCGTCGAGGCGGCCCCACTACAGCCACTGGCGCCATGCACTGGCCGCGGGATCCGTGGGCAATGAGTGAGCTGTCGCCGGAGACGGTCGGGCTGCCGTCGCGCGCGCGTACCCGGGCAGAGGGCGCCGACGGCTCGCCTGCCCTCCCGCCTGTAGTTGCGGTGGAATGCGGCCACGGGTGGTTCTGGGTGCGGACGCGGCGTGCACACCCACCGCGCGGCAGCAGATATAGCTGCATTTCAGCTGCATTGCTGCTATTATCGCTGCATGGTCGCTGTAACCGTTCGAGACATTCCCGACGGTGTCCGCGACGAGCTGGCGGCACGAGCGGCGCACGCGGGAAAGTCGTTGCAGGAGTATCTGCGTGGACTATTGGTGGAGGCGGCGAACAAGCCGACCGTCGATGAGGTGTTGGCTCGGGCGCGTGCACGGGTGACCACAACAGGGGCACGCATCGATGCCGCGGCAACTCTTGCGGCAAGAGACGCCGATCGGCGGTGAACGGCCGCCTGGTTTGCGACGCCTCGGCCGTGGTGAGCGCACTACTCGACTCGGGAGAAGCCGGTAGGTGGGCAGCGCAACGACTCGCTGGGGCCGCCCTCTTCGCTCCCGCACTGATGCCGTTTGAGTGCTCGAACATCATCCGCCGCCATGAACTCAGTGCCCTTGTCAGCGCCGACCAGGCGGTACAAGCCCATGCCGATCTCGTAGACCTGCCCATCGACCTGTGGCCCTATGAGGTTTTGGCGGCGCGCATCTGGCAATTGCGCCCTAATCTCACGAGTTACGACGCGGCCTATGTCGCTTTGGCCGAGGCGCTCGGACTTCCCCTCGTCACGCTGGATCAGCGTATTCAGCGAGTTCCCGGTATCACCTGCGTGGTGGATACTCCGCCGGGATCGCCGTAATCGCCTGTCACGCCCAGCGTCGCGATATGAACGGCGGTGGGCGACGGCGCGCGGTGGGCGGCGACCACTCGGTGCGTTCGGCCTCGGCGTGCATGGTTCGGGGTCGGTCGTGGTTGCTCGTCGACGAACGAGAATCACATGGTTTGGAGGGCCCGCCCGGCACCGCCAAGACCAGCTTCGCGCGCATCGTCGCCGAACTCCTGTTCGGGCTGGGCACGATTCAGCGTCCCGCACCGACGAGCGTGTCCCGATGTTTTAAGGCGTGGGCGTCGTCTCGCCGGAAGGATGCGGCGCGTGAAGCATGTTGGGGTGCACGAACTTCAACCAGGTGTAGGGGTGCTCGGGTGAAGTCGTGCTACCAAGGATGAACGTTCGGTCCGTGCGGCGGGCGCGCGCGATCGTGGCCAGCCACGTGGCGACTGTGCTGATGCGGTTCTCCAAGCCAGTGAGAAATGCGATGTGGATGAGTCCCCAGCCCAGCCAGCCGATGAACCCGGCGAGCTTGATCGGGCCGGCTTGAAGCAGGGCGTGTCCACGGCTGATGTAGGCCGCAGAGCCGACATCGCGGTAGCGGTAGTGCGGACGAGCCTTGCCGGTCAGATCGTGACGAACGCAGGCCGCGGCATGGATTCCGCCCTGCATCGCGTTCTCAGCCACGCCCGGCAGGTTGTCGCGGCCGACGAGGTCACCGATGACGAAGATTTCCGGATACCCGGGCACCGACAGGTCGGCTGCCACCGCGATGCGTCCGGCATGGTCGGACTTGGCCTCGAGCACCTTTGCGATACGCCGCGCGAATGGCACGGCCTCGACGCCCGCCGTCCACAGGACGGTCCTCGCCGCAAACTCCTCGGGCGAGCCGCCCGCCTTGGGTGTGACGGTCACGCGGTCGTGTCGCACGTCGGTGACGTGCACACCCATGTGCAGTTCGACGCCCAGATTCTGCAGGATCTTGGTGGCTTTGTCGGTGAGGTCTGGCGCGAAGCTGCCCAGAACGCAGCTTCCCCCGTCGAAGAGCAGTACACGCGCGTCTTCGGGCTCGATGCTGTGGAACTCTTTGGCAAGGGCTCGAGTAGCCATTTCCCGGATCTGCCCGGCCAGCTCCACACCGGTGGGTCCGCCACCGGCTATGGCGAAGGTGAGCCACGCGTCGCGCTCAGGCCCCGGGGGGAGAGTTTCGGCCATCTCGAATGCGCCGAACAGCCTGCGGCGGACGCTCAGCGCGTCGTCGAGGGTCTTCATCCCTGGCGCCCACTGTGCGAATTCCTCATGGCCCAAGTAGGACTGACGCATTCCGACGGCGACTATCAGCACGTCGTAGTCAAGGGTGAACGTGGACTCGTCGGGGCGGCGGGCGGTGACCTGGCGCGCGTCGGCGTCGAGGTCGACGGCTTCGCCGAGCAGGGTGGTGACGTTGTGGTGACGCGCGAGCTCCTCGCGCAGCGAGCGGCTGATCTGCCCAAGGCTCAATGTCCCGGTGGCGCACTGGTAGAGCAGCGGCTGGAACACGTGGGAAGCGGCGCGATCAAGCAACGTGACCTCGACATCGACACGCCCGAGTCTGCGCGCGCAGAACAACCCTCCGAATCCGCCCCCGATGATCAACACCCTTGTTCGACCGTCACCCATCACGTCACCTTTTCCCATTCGAGGACCAGCTCATCACGGTGTACCCGCCTCAGTCTGCGGTCTGAGGCGTCCTTGCTCGGCGAGACCGCCTACCACAACGCGGCGACGTCGCACCGGTCGAGGCCGGCCGCCCAGATTTTGTCGCGGACAGTGACGATGATTGTCACGGCGTTGTCACTCGTGCACTACACGCGGGTGGCCCTCTCTAAAACGATCATCGCAGTTCAGGAGCCTCCGAGGCATGCAGCGACTCCGGAATACACCCCGTCGTGCGGACGGTAAATCCGTCGGCTAACGCCTACGCAGGTTCGACCCCGGATACCTCCGCCACCAAGTGCGCGGCTCAGGTTCAACAGCACCGCCCTCGGGATCGGGAAGGTGGCCACCCTGGCGGCTTGCGTCGCAGCGTCGGTCGCGGTTTGCGCCACTAACCGCTCGGCCGCGGTGACGGGATTTATCTGCATGAGTTGTGTGGACAACGTCAGGCGAAGGTCGGTTATGTCGGCTTGACCCCTCCGCCAGGAAGAGCGCTGCTGCATCGGCCCTCAGCAGTGCAGAAATTGTCGTTTCCGTAGGCAACGGACGGGTATCCGGGCAGAAGGAGGTATGGAGAAATGCCCGTCTGGAGTTGGTTCTTTATTGCAGCAGCCGTCCTGATCGCGTTCACGCTGGCGTTGATCGCCGTCCTGTCTGTGACCGCTCGCAAGAGGACCGAACGGTTGAAAAAGCACTTTGGTCCGGAGTACGAACGAGCTCTAGGTGAGGCCGGTGGTCAGCGAGCCGGCGAACAGGAGCTCGTTGCGCGCGAACGAAAGCGACAAAAACTCGACGTCGTGGTGTTGTCGCCGGAAGCGCACGCAATGTATGCCGAACACTGGCGGACGGTGCAGGCCGCGTTCGTCGACGATCCGTCGAAGGCGGTGGGCGACGCAGATCGCCTCGTGACCCAGGTGATGCGCGAACGCGGTTATCCGATTGACGATTTCGATCAGCGTGCGTCTGACATCTCGGTCGATCACCCGGACATGGTTGAGCACTATCGAGCCGCTCACACCCTCCACTTGACGCAAGAGAAGGGCGATATCGGCACGGAGGCGCAGCGTCAGGCGTTCGTCCACTACCGCGCGCTCTTCGAGCAGTTGCTCGGCGCCGGCCTCGAAACCGAGAAGGACACGCGAAAGGAGGCCCGGGCATGACAACCCACGATGAGCAAACCGCTACCACCCCGACTCCACCATCGACGCCTGAATCGTCAAGCGCGGGAACAGAACTGCCCACAGCGCGAACCCATACCGTCGGCCGCATCTGACGACCCTTCCTCGGCGACTATGGGGACCGACTCTCCACCCAGGCAGGATGGCCCACCGATCGTCGACGAGGAAACGTCGATGGCACGCGCCGAACAGTCGCAAACGGGGAACGTGCCGCCGACCGCTGGGGTCGAACCGTCGGCCGACGAATCACTCTTCGCCGTCGACGATCTTTCAGGGCTGCGCTCGCGCTGGGACGATGTCCAGGCCGCTTTCGTCGACGACCCCACCGAGTGTGTCCAGAAGGCCGACGCTCTCGTCGCGGAGGTGGTCGAACAGCTCACCGCAGGTTTCTCCGGGGCGCGCTCGCGCCTCGAGGCGCACTGGGCTCGAGGTCAGGACGCCTGCACGGAGGAATTACGTCTCACCCTGAGGCGTTACCGAGAGTTCTTCCAGCGGCTGCTCGCGGTCTGAGGCTCTTCCACACAGGCTTGTCGGAGCGACGGGCTGCCCCAATCTCACCATTTTCTGCGGATGAGTTCCCGGGGTAGCACTCGGCCCGCCACCCAACGCAACGGGACGGCGGGCCGAGCAGATTTGCGCCTAGCTCTTGAACGCGTCCTTGACCTTCTCGCCGGCGTCCTTGAGACTGGATTTCGCTTGGTCGACTTTGCCTTTGTTCTCGGTGTCCTTATCTCCGGTCACCTTGCCGAGAGCCTCCTTGGCTTTGCCGCCGATGTCGTCGATCTTGTTGCTTGCCTTGTCTTCGGCACCCATGATGTATTCCCTTCGATCGGTTTGGGTTGCGGCTCGGAAGTGAGCCTTACGAACTGGGTTACCTCAGGGGCAGTCATCCGAAACCCATTGCGGCTGTGACATCAGACTCGATAAATCAGGAAAGCAGCCTCGGCTTCATGCGGTCACAGCGAGCTCGGGTGCACGAACCTGGCTGCGCAACGTGTGAAGTGCCTGAGCGAGCAGACGCGAGACGTGCATTTGCGAACAACCGACGCGTTCCGCGATTTGGGTTTGGGTCAGACTTTCGAAGAACCGAAGCATCAGGACGGTTCGCTGGCGGTCAGGCAAAGCGGCGACCAGGGGACGTACCGTTTCAACGTCGATCACCGCGTCGATGTTGGGGTCGACGCCGCCGAGAGTCTCGCCGAACGGCGGGTATTCGTCGTCTGGTCCGGCCTGCACGTCGGTAGAGCGTGTGGAATAGCTGCTGCCGGCGATCACTCCTTCAACGACAAGTTCACGGTCGACTCCAAGATGATCGGCGATCTCGGAGGCCGTCGGCGCGCGACCAAGCCGTTGCGATAGCTCCGCGCGGGCCTGAACCAGTTGTCGCTGAATGTCTTTGAGACGGCGGGGAACTTTGACCGCCCACCCGTAGTCGCGGAAGTGGCGGCGTACCTCGCCCATCATGGTCGGCACGGCGAATGCTACGAACTCCGAACCGGTCTCGACGTCGAAACGGTTGACCGCGTTGAGTAAACCGACTCGGGCAACCTGGACAAGATCATCAAACGGTTCGCCGCGGTTGCTGAATCGACGTGCGATGTGATCGGCCATCGGCAAGGACCGCTCGACAATCGCTTCGCGCTGGCGGCGAAAAGCGACCGACCCCTCGTCAAGCGACTTGAGACGACGGAACATATCCGTCACATCCGAATACTCCAAACGCTGCCTAGACACCCGAAGCCCCTATCCGTTCCGCTGTCAACGTGATACGCGGCTCGGATCTGAACCTGTGGGGCGGGTACCCCGTCGACGACCAACCGAAACATCGGTCCGCCACCGAGCAATGAGCGCCGCCGATAGCAATCCCGCGTGACGTTCCCGGGATTGGGCAGCAAGCCGTCAGCCGGGGTCGCCGGAGGAACCCGAGATGTGCTCGCGGCAAGCCATGTTCGGAAATCAATCGACCGACCGAGATCTGCCGGACGCATTGCCGCATCCCGACGGTTGGCCACAGTCGGCGAACCCAGGCTGCGCTGTCTTCTCAACGTCAGGGTTGCACCCCGACATCCGCCTCGCGACGGCTTCCGACACAACCAACACCACCGTCGCTGCCGTCGCTATACCCGGCCAGACCGAACCAAAACTATTGGCACCCTTGAGACAAACGGGCGGGCGGATCAGTACCAATAGCGGCGGCCGCCGACCGGGCGACCAACTTGGCCAAGAATTAACAACACCACGCCGATCACGAGCAGGATCCAGCCGATCGTGGCGATGATGGCCGGCACGGGAAGTAGATAACCGACGAGGATGAGGATGACACCTAGAACGATCATTTGTTGTTCTCCCTCTGGGATCGGCTGACAGTGCCGTACCCGATGTCTGGCTTGCATACCCGCGGGCGGCGTCGACTACGCCCGATTTTTACAGAACCGACAAATTGGCGTGCCCCTTGATGGTTGCCATGGCGCGTGAGAGATCTCCGCAGTGGGTATCCGAACAGGGACATTCCGGCGGCTTGAGGGCAGCCGACTAGCCGACCGCGATCGCGGGTGGGATGAGGCCGCCGTACAGAATCGTGTTCGCGAATGGGCGCACGCCACCGACGAACCGAATGAGAAGTACCGGGATGCCCACGTCTGGTACGACAGCGACAAGAAGGACGATTTCATCGCCTACAAGCTTGTTGGTCGCCGAGGTCATCGACGATCGACTGACGGCCGTTCCGCGGGGTGTGATGGCCGCGGCTGCGGTCATGCAGGGCTCACGCGGCGGGGTCGACATCGCGCACGATGACATCGATCGCGGCAAGGGTCACCTCGGGAGGTACTACGCGAAGATGGACGACACGTCGCCGTGGGAGCGCGACTAGCGATAATCACCGCTTCGTCCAGCGTCGACGTCGATCGAAGACAACGCTCGCGGCAATACCCTGGGCAACCGCTTCGAGTTGAGCACGGTTCAGACTTGCGCGTGACGGGTAGTCCACTGGCATGCCGGGCCAACCGACGGGTATCGGCCGCTATTCGGTGATCACCATCGGAGTGCTTGTGGCCCCTGTGTGGCGTTGCGATTCTCGGCAGCATTCTCGCAGCGGCCGGAGAAGGTTTGATGGCCCAGGCAGTTTCATTGGGTTCGGCCTCGGCTGAGTGTTTTCGGCGCGAGTTTGTTTCTACTCATTCGGTCCGTCAAACGCCGCGGTGCTCTGCTCGACGCGGAAACCACCCCCGCCGAACGGGTGACCTAAAACCTGGAGCACCCGACACAGTTTCGTCCCGCAAAGCCCGGGGTACCTCCTGACAGCGCCCAGCCCGATGAGCGCGATTACCGAGAGGTTTACGTCCGTGAGCACTCAGACCGCCGAGGCCAACAACAAGTTCGAAATCGACGTCACCAAGATTCGCAATGACGCCCGCAAACACATGGACGCCGGTGCCGTCACCGTTGGCAACACCGTCGACGTCGAGCGCCTCATCGGCGTGCTCAACGAGGTGATCGCCACCGAGATCGTCTGTCATCTGCGCTACAGCCAGCACGCGATCTCCGCCACCGGAATCGACCGTGCGCAGGTCGCGGCCGAGTTCACCGAACACGCCTCTGAGGAGATGCAACACGGACTGTGGGCCGCGGTGCGGGTGAGTCAGCTTGGCGGCGAACCCGACTTCGATCCAGCCACACTTGCCGAACGCAGCCACACCGAATACGTCATGGTGGATGAAGCAGACCTGAAACGGATGCTCACCGAAAACCTTGTCGCCGAGCGGATCGTCATCACCAGCTACCAGGAAATCATCCGCTGGATCGGCGACGCCGACCCGACGACGCGCAGGTTGATGGAGAAGATCCTCGAGCAGGAGGAGGACCATGCGGACGACCTCAACGACCTGCTCGGCAACTGACATGCACCGATCCTCGAATCGCGCCGCCCGGATCGATCGGGTGGTGGTGGTCATCCCCGCCCACAACGAAGCGGACCACCTCACTTCGTCCGTGAAAGCAGTGCTCACTGCCGGGGCGTGCCTACCTCTGCCCGTAGCGATCATCGTGGTGCTGGACGCGTGCGACGACGGCAGTGCGACGCTGGCTGGACAGTTCGGCTCCGACGTGCATTTCGTCTCGATCGAGGCGCGCAATGTGGGGGCGGCGCGGGCGGTGGGGTTTTCCTACGCACGCACTCTGTGTGATCCGGCGGTGATCGACAATTCGCGGATCTGGTATGCCACCACCGACGCCGACAGCGTGGTCGACCCCGACTGGTTGCTGCGCCAGATTTGCGCCGATGCCGACATGGTGCTCGGCGTGGTGCGCATTGCGCGCTGGCGTGAGTTCCCGGCTGCGGCCGCGCGGCGCTACCTGGCCGCGTACCGGTCGAAGACTCGGCCCGACGGTCACGGGCACGTGCACGGGGCGAACATGGGGTTTCGCGCCCACTCATATTGGCGGGTAGGCGGATTCGCGGCGCTCGCGAGCGATGAAGATGTTGATCTGGTCGTCCGCTTCGAATCGGCTGGCCTGCGAATCGTGTGGGACGCGCAATTGTCAGTCGTGACCTCGCGGCGGCAGCTGGGGCGGGCACCGGACGGCTTCGCCGCGCACTTGCGCTCGCTGCTCGCCTGCCCGGATGTCGAGCCGGCATGAGCGAGCCGCTGGTGAAGCGTTGGCTCGACGCCGGCGAGCTGGATCTGCCCCTGCCCGGCTCGGGGCAGACGGCCCAACGCTGGCGCAAGCTGGCCGCGTTCGCCGAAATCGATGTGGTGGCGGGCCGACTCGCCGAAGCACACGCCGATGCCACAGCGATCCTCGCCGAACTCGGCGCCCATCCACCCGAGCGGGGCGAACTGTGGGCGGTCTGGGCGGCGGAGTCCGCCGAGGTGACCCTCACCGTGGATGAGGTCGACGGTGTCGCCGAACTCAATGGCACCAAGTCCTGGTGCTCGGGAGCCGGGCTGTGCACACACGCGCTCGTCACCGCGCACCGCCCAGAGGGGGAACGCGGCCTGTATGCCGTGGATCTTCGGTGCCCGCAAATCACCCCATTAGAAGAGAGCTGGTGCAATGCGGGCATGAAGGACGCCGACACCAGAACGGTTCAATTCAGCAGCGCCGCCGCAACACCGGTCGGCAATCCCGGTGAGTACCTGCAACGCTCGGGCTTCTGGTACGGCGCCATCGGCGTAGCGGCGTGCTGGCTTGGCGGAGCGCGGAGTGTCGCCGCTGCGCTCTACCGTGCGGTCGGCAACGAACACAACAACGCCGCGCACGACACCCACGCGCAGGCGCACCTCGGCGCGGTAGACGCGGCCCTGGCAGCCGCCGACGCCGTGCTGATCGCGACCGCATGTCAGGTCGACGCCGGAACCGACTGTGTCAGAGCAGAATTAATCGCACGGCGTGCACGCGCTGTGGTCGAAACCGCTGTGGACGAGGCTATCGTCAGAACCGGACGGGCATTAGGCCCTGGGCCGCTGGTGACCGACGCTGAACACGCTCGCCGGGTCGCCGATCTAACCATCTATGTACGGCAGAGCCACGCCGAACGCGACCTCGCGGCGCTTGGGCGATTGGCCGCGCGGTGACAGCGGCGGCGGCGTCGAGTGGCAATGCCGCGCGGTTGGCCGCGCGGCCCGTGGCCGGCGGGGGCACCCCGGCCGCCGATTGGACAGCGGCCGACCGCGCGTTTCCCGAGTTGAGCCTCCACGACTGCCCGGCCTTACTGCTGGTCGCCCCGCATCCCGACGACGAGACACTCGGTTTCGGCGCGACCGCGGCCTCGCTGCAGTCTCGCGGCGTCGACGTGCGGGTGGTGTCGGTGAGCGACGGCGGCGGCGCCTATCCAAATTTGTCACCGTTGGAGCGCAGCGCGCTGGAGCGCACCCGCCGATCCGAATTAATCCGCGCAACAGATCATCTCGGTCTGAAGAGACCCATCTGTCTGGGGCTGCCCGACGGCAGCCTGGGTGAGCACGAGATCGGCCTGGCAGACACGCTGAGCGCACTTCTGTCGCAGCTGCGTCCCGGGGCGTGGTGCGCCGCGACGTGGCGGGGCGACGGGCACCCCGACCATGAGGCGGTGGGACGCGCCGCTGCGGTGGCGGCGGCGCGCGCTGGCGCCAAGCTGCTCGAATATCCGGTGTGGATGTGGCACTGGGCCCGGCCGGACGACGCCGCCGTGCCGTGGCATCGAATGGCCAGGGTAGCGCCCGACCGCGCCGCGCTCGCGCGCAAACGGGTTGCCGCCAAGGAGTTTCGGTCCCAACTCATCGGCTACGACCGAGAAACTGACCCCGTGCTTCCGCCGTTCGCGCTGCGGCGGATGCTGGCTGTGGGGGAGGTGACTTTCACTGACTGAGCGCCTTCCCGACCGCTATTTCGACGAGCTCTATGCCCGCTCTCGCGACCCCTGGCGCCTCGCGGACCGCTGGTATGAGAAGAGAAAGTATGCGATCACGCTGGCGATGCTCCCGCAGCCGGTCTACCGTCACGCGTTGGAGCTGGGCTGCTCAGTGGGGGTCCTCACCGAGGCGCTGACGGCCAGGTGCGACCACGTTACCGCGACGGATATTGCGCGAGCGGCTCTGTGCGAGACGGATGCCCGGCTGCGCGCGGCCGGTCGGCGACAACACGTTACGTTGCAGCGCACATCAATCGACTGTGCCTGGCCGGCAGATGATTTCGACCTCGTCGTGCTCTCCGAGGTGGCGTACTACCTATCCGAAAACACACTGCGGCGGGTGATGGATAGTGAGGTGTCAAAGCTTCTGCCCGGCACAACGGTCCTCGCCGCACACTGGCGCCATCCAGTCAGCGGATACCCCCTCGACGGCGACCGAACCAACGACATCATCGGCTCGACACCGACGTTGCACCAAACGGCCCACTATCGAGACGGCGACGTCGTCATCGACGTGTTTGAGAACGCGACACCGACCTCGGTGGCCGTTCGCACGGGCGTACCCGGAGCCCGTCCATAAGCCGACAGACCCCATGTGCGGTCTTTGCACGGCGCGCCGATCGCGACGCTTAAGCGCTCAGCAGAGTTGCTGCAAAGCGCAGGCCGCGGTCGACCCCGACCGCTTCTCCGCGGCGAACTCAAAATCGCGGGACCGCTGGCAATATCTGCCGTTCGGCGCCGGCCCGCGGTCGTGCATCGGGGATCACTTCGCGATGCGCGAAGCAACCCTGGCGCCGGCCACCATCGTCCGGCGAACGGAAATCCATTCCCTACGAAAGCAGCATGCAGCCGGAAGCTAACCGACCCGCAACCGATACGGGACCTTGCGACGCCGCAACAAGCCGAAATTCGGGTAGCTGGCTGTTCGACTCCATCTCCCCGGCTCCAGAAAACGATTTCATTGCCGACCGAACGACAACAAAGGTCCTCCAGCCGGCGGCAAAAATTCGTCCTCACAGTGATGTCCAAGGCCTGTTGAGTGGGAAGAGGCGTTTGTCGTGAGGCATGTTCAGGCCTTCTCCGATGATGCCTCGGATCGGCCAGACGTTGGCATCCCGGGGCAGCCGTTGGCCAGGACGCGTTCGGCTAGGTTGTCGACGAGACCATCCGTGGTGGATGGGTCAAGGACACCGCCGAATACCTGGAAGTCGGGGCGGATCACGACGACAGATGCGTTCAGCCGCTCAAACCAAGGCGCGTACTTGCCCTCGGTGTCGGCCAGGCCGCCAGGTCCGAAGTGAGCGCTGCGACCTCCGAGTCGCTGCCAGGCGGCGCGCACGGGTGGGGACAGCCGGTCGGCCGGGTCGGAGTCTCGGCCCAAAAGGACGAAGCAGGGCGGGGCGATGATCTCGTCGAGGAGCGCGGTCTGAGTTTTCGTGCCCACCGTGGCCTGCAGTCCCAGGCTGCCGCCGATCCCGTCGTCTTGCAGGGTGCCACCCCGGAGAAGCCAGTTCTGGCTCGCTTCTTGGATGTCCAGGTTCGCCAGGCCCGTGAGCCCGGCGTCGCGCTGAGCGCACTCCTGCGGGTCGGTCATGCAGAACATCTGGCCGATGAGAACGGTCTGTTCCACGATCTGGGCGACCTGTGTGGAACGTTCGGCGGCGTAGTCGTCGAGCAGCGAGTCCCGTCCCTTTCTATCGACCATCAGCGCCAGTCGCCAGGCCAGATTGGCCGCGTCGCGGATGCCGGAGTTAAAGCCCTGGCCCATGAACGGCGGCATCTGATGGGCGGCGTCACCGGCCAGGACCACGCGGCCCTGGCGCCATTGATTGGCCCAGCGGCCTCGGAAGGTATACCGCGCCTGCCGGACCAGGTCGGCGTTGTCCCGGTGGAACCCCCAGGGTTCCAGGAGCCGCCAGGCGTTCTCCTCGGTGTCGACGTTTGTCCTGGTCGTCGGTGGGCATGATCATGAATTCCCAGCGTCGCCCCCCGGGGCCGGCCGGTACGAGGGTGGCCGGCCGGGCGGGACCCAGACGCTGGCATGCAGAGGGCAGCCAGGTCAGCGGGGCGTGCGGGACGACGTCGACCACCAGCCAGTCACGGTTGAAACCAAGGTCGGTCATCTCCAGCCCGAGCAGCGAGCGCACGGTGCTGTTGGCTCCGTCGCAGCCGACGGCGTATGCCGCTCGTAGGGTGCGACGTTCTCCATCCGGAATCGGGGCGAGGCCCGTGTGCGCCCGGATAGTGGCGGTCACATCGGACCCGTCGTCGGACACCGATTCCAGCGTGAAGCCCCGGTGCTCATCGATCAGCGGATCGGCCTGCACCCGGCGCTCCAACAACTGCTCCAGCTCCGGCTGCGAAAAGCCGGACATGTCGGCGAGCCCGGAGTGGGACTCCAGGGTGATCGGCGACTCGGTCAGAGTCCGTCCTGACGCGTCCTGCAGGATGAAGCGTTGCCCGTCCTGGCCCCAGGGCTCGAGCATTCCGGCGAGTTCCTCGCCAAGGCCCAGTTGGCGCAAGACGCGCTGCGGTCATGGCTGAGAGCCACGGCGCGGGGCAGGGGATAGGGCTGCGCCCAGCGTTCCACCACGCTCACGTGCAGGCCGCGCTGGCTGAGCAACAGTGCGAGGACCTGGCCGACGGGCCCGGCTCCCACGATGAGGACGTCGCTGTCGTGTCGGTTGCTCTCGTTGTCGCTCATCGGTCAGCCCAACGGCCCCATGTAGGTCTGACCGGCGTAAGTATCGGATAGGGGGGTGAGTGTTTCGGGCCACGGATGGGTTGCCGTACGGCGCTGGCTGCGCGTCCTGGGCCTTCCGTCCCACCCGACCTGTTCCATGTAGTAGTACAGACAGACGAGGTGGCCGTCGGGGTCGAGCAGGTGCGCCGCGTAGTCGATGCCGACATACAGCTCCGGCGGGACGCTGTCGACAACGGTGTAGCCGTGGTTTACCAAGTGCTGCACCGCGTCCCGCAGCTGTCTGTAGCTGCCCACCTCCAGGCCGATGCTCAGGCACGACGTGTGCTCGCTACGTCCGGGCTCGCTGCGCAGTGCCTTGTCCACCAGGACGAACGTGTGGTGCTCGGTCCCGCTGCGCAGGTGCGCGATGCCAATTGGTGCGGGCCGTGGGGACACGCTGGCGAACACGGTGCTAGGCGTCCGATCTGGTGTGCTGGTTTGATGGCGGGGTGGCTAGGGCAGGTGCGGGTCGGTCGGGTAGACCGCCGGTGAGTGTTAGCGCCCAGAGCCGCAGCCGCATCCTGGATGCGGCGCGGTTGTGTTTTGTCGATCGTGGCTATGACCAGACCACGATGAAGGACATCGCGGCCGCGGCAGAGATGACGGTGGGGGCGTTGTAACACCACTTCGCGTCGAAACAGGAGTTGTTCGCGGCGGTGTTTCGGCGCCATCAGGCCGAGGCGTTCAGTGCGTTTGAGGTGGCCATGGCGGCCGGGAATGGATTTGTCGAGCAGCTCTCGGCGGTGTTGGACGTGATGGCCGATATTCATAGCAGCGATCGGGGGCTGGCCGGGTTCACCGCGGTGGCGACCATCGAGCTGCAGCGCCATCCCGAGTTGCGCGCCGCGGTGGGTGAGGACTCCCGGGCGTTGTATCGGTTTTTTGAGCAGCTGTTGGCGGCCTCGGGCGATGAGATGGCTTCTGATGACCTGGAGGGCCTGGTCAACGTGGTGGTCGCGATGTTCACCGGGTTCTCGATGTACGGCGCGGGTCCTCGTGCCGCCGGGGCGCAACGCGCGGCGATCGAGGCCTTCAGACGGGCCCTGGCGGGCGCCATCCTGAAGTGATACGAGGCGCCACCGACAAATTCGCCGACGAATGACGCTTGCGACGGGCGGTAGCCCGGCCGCGGGTCATCGGGTGACGCCCGTTTCTTGCAAGCTAAGCCGCAGGGCTTGCAGCGCGTAGTGCAGCCGCGATTTCACGGTCCCTTCTGCGATCTGCAGGTCGTCGGCGATCTGCGCAATCGTCCAGCCCAGGTAATAGGAACGCCGAATGACCGCACGGTGCTCCGGCGAAAGGTGCGTCAAGGCGTCGGCGATCAGGAGCCGGTCCAGCGCGGCGTCGACCTCATCCGGCCCGCATTGTTCGAATTCATCCGCGCCGTCCGGCGAACTCACTTCGCTGCGGAAGCGCACACTACGGCGCTCGTCGATGATCATGTTGCGGGCGACGCGAAATAGCCAGGCCCGCGGCGATCTTTCGCCGTCGGCGACGTGTGGGTGCTGCCATGCGCGTAGCAGCGTTTCCTGGACCACGTCCTCGGCGCGGGCGCGGTCACCGGTCAGTCGCATGGCGTAGCGCCACAGCTCGCCGGCATGCTCGGTGTAGAGCCCGCGCATTAAGGTGGTATCGGAATCATTCATCTCGGAGTGCGCGGCGGCAGTGAAGGGTTATCTGCCCGCGTCACAACGATGGGACCAGCGGCTCGGGTGGTGCAGTGTCTGCCTGCGCTTTCCGCCACGGTAGGCGCTCCGTGCGCCCGCGCGCCATGGTCGAAATCGACTACCCGCCAACCGGTACGAGCCGTCAAACGCCGGCGGCGAGGGCAAGCTTGGTGCGGCTGTCCACGCCGGTCTTGCGGAAGATTGACCGCAGGTGGTTCTCTACCGTGTGCACGCTGACACCGCGGCGGCGCGCGATGTGCTTGTTGGCCAGGCCCTCCGCGACGTCGCTGGCGATGTCTTGTTCGCGCAGGGTCAGGCCGGCAAGCGCAGGCACAGCTACCGCGTTCCCGCCGCGCAGCCGCTCGAGCTCCTCGGCGAGCCGGAGCCTGCTCAACGTCGAGACCAGTGGGGCAAGCAATCCACCCACCCTGGCGACCTCCGCGTCGCAGAAGCGCCGCCCGCTAGCGGCTCGATGGAGGCCGAACACAAAGCTTTCGTTGCCGCAATGCGCGAGCCGGATGATCATGACGTGATGGATACCCAATGGGCCCCAAAAGGTTTCGTACGCCGGTGAACGAAGGAATTTCGGGAAGTCGAGCCACTCGTCGAGGGGAAAGGCCTGGGCGGTCGCGGCCGGGATAGGCGGAGCCTGAACAGTTGGCGCAAGTCGGTCGAACTGCTGCTGCCAGGCGTGCTGGGGTTCCGGTCTGCCTCCGTGGGCGAGGACGCTGTGCCCGAGCCGAACCGAGCCGCCCTCCCGTATCGCCTGATAAAACCCGGCCGAGTCGGCATCGAGGTCCTCCGCGAGTGCGGGCAGCAGCTCTGTTTCCACATCGTCGAAGGACGTGGCAGCGCACACGAGATCGCCCAAGCTACCCGGCGTGTTGCCCGCCGTCGAAATGATCATGCATCGTCCTATACGCTAAAGATGCTCTTGCACATGCTGTTTCGCCCGGCGCTCCTCCTTGGCCGCCCGATAGAGGGCACCATCCGGCACCACCAGCATCGCAGCAATGCATCAGTGGACGCATCCCCGTCAACAAGGGACATGCAGGGGTGCTAGCGGCAACTCTCGAATACCTGCTAGTGGGCAGTCCGAATGTCGCGGGTCACGGCGTCGCGGCTTGACGAAACAGGCCCTCGGCGTTGGCTCTGAACATCGCGTCGAGCGCCGCGTCGTCGAGTTGCCCGGAGGTTTCCAGCTGCTGCGCGAGGTACTGGCATGCCTGCCACGGCGTGAACGGAAAGTCGCTGCCGTAGTGCGCTAGGACGACTCGTCGGGATCGCCGGCTTGCGCTGGCGGCGCCGAGGCGAGTGCGTCGCGTAGGGCTGCCCGGGTGGCGATGCCGAGTTTGGGGAGGATTCGGTGCAGGTGACTGCCCACGGTGCCCGAGGACACGAACAGTCTCGGCGACGTGTTTACGTCTTGAACGCGGCGCAGCCCGAAACCGCCCCACCGGGCATCGCTCGGGCGCACCAGCCCCTGGAGACCGAGCTGGTGTCGCTCCTCGATGGTAAAGGCGGTTCCCCGATTTAGGCTCGGGAGGTAGCGATCCGCGAGTAGTCGAAACGACTCGCCAATCCTGATGGCGGTCTCGCCCTGGCACGGGCTTGGGTGTTGCACGATGTGTGGATGATCGAACACTCCACGGTAGTGATCACGGGCGCGACGGGCCAGGTTGGATTGCCAATCGCGCGTGCTCTCGCTAAGTGCAATGAGGTGTGGGCTCCCGCCCGCTTCTCGAACCCGGCAGCGAGGACTGCACTCGAGGAAGCCGCCGTGAACTGTGTCGTGGTCGACCTCGGTAGCCGTGCGGGGTATGAGGACCTCCCGACCGATGCCGACTATGTGTTGAATTTTGCGGTGGCCAAGACCAACGACAGTGACGCCGACATCACCGCGAACGCGGAGTCCGTTGGGCTTCTGATGACGCGTTACCAGTCGGCGAAGGCGTTCTTGCACTGTTCCTCGGCCGCGGTCTATTCGCCGGGTGACGGTTCAGGCCGAAGCGAGACGAGTCCGCTGGGCGACAACAACCACTCGAAGATGATGCCGAACTACGTGATGTCGAAAGTGGCTGCCGAGGCGGTCGCGCGGACCTATGCGCGGACATTGAACCTGCCAACGGTCATCTGTCGGTTGAACGTTCCCTATGGCGACAACGGCGGATGGCCCTGGTATCACCTGATGATGCTGTCGGCTGGCATGGCGATTCCGGTGCCGCCGGACGGCCATGGCTATCACCTGATCCATGAGGACGACATGATTGGGACTCTGCCGGCACTGCTGAGGGCTGCCTCGGTGCCCGCCGTCACCGTGAATTGGGCAGGTTCCGAGCGGGTCACCATTGAGCAGTGGGTGGGGCTTCTGGGCGAGCTGACCGGCAAGACACCGAACTTCACCGCCGATCCCTCGGCGATCGAGGGGTCACCGGCGGATCTGACGAAGCTCATCGAACTGGTCGGTGAGCCGACCCATGTGACATGGCAGGTGGGGATTCGCCGGATGGTGCAGGCCCGCAACCCAGAGATGTTGGCCTCTTGAGCGCGGCGAAAGCCCTCGCGCCACAGGGTGACCCGAGGTCGAGCGGCGCGGTCGTTTAGACCTGGGCCGTGCCGCCGCCGATACTCAGTTCAGCACCGGCTACGAAGCTGCTGTCGTCGGACGCTACGAACAACGCAGCAGAGGTTGCGCCCTTGTTTTAGCTTTGCAGCGCAGCGTCGACGAGCGCTTCTGCAACTGCTCGGGTTGTGTTGACGGTTGACGGTCTTGCGTCCAGCCACGCCGAAATCCCGGCGCCGTCAAACAGCACCACGAGCTGCTCGGCGAGTTCCTCGGGGTGCGTTACCTCGGCCGCGAAAGCCAGATCGAAAAACAAGTTGTGTATCCAGTCGCGGTATTCGGTGACGACTTCCTGGACCACTTCGCCCGGTAGCGCTTCGGCGCTGGCGGTCACCAGCGCGCACCCGCGAAAACCGGGTTCGACAAACGACTGCCCCTGGATCTCGAATACGCCCACGAGGCGCTCACGGGGTGTGCGGTAACCGGGGAGTTCGCGCGCTAGCGCGTCCTGCAACCGGGTGTGACGGGCCCGCAGGTATGCCCGGACAAGCTCGTCGGTACTGCCGAACGCCTCGCGCAATGTCTCCGCAGGGACGCCGGCCTTCTCGACGACCCGGTCGATGGACACCCTGTGCATCCCCTGGCGGTAGAAGAGCTCGTCGGCGGCGTCAAGAAGCCGTTGACGCGCTAACGCCAGATCGATCCCGGGCTCGTCCATGTCCGTGTCCCAACTGTGAACCGGCCGCCGCCATGATGCGGCGACAGGGCTTTGCTCACAACGATGGCTGCGGTCGATGGTATTCCCTCCCCAGGGCTGGTGGCCAGGATCAGCCCAGCCAGCAGTCGTTGTAGAACGCGCCCGTGCTCCCGGTCCAGCGCAGCCAGCCACCCGTGTTTGGACGGCGCGGCGGCGGGGCGCAGCCTGCGATGCTTCCGGGTTGGCGCACCCGCCGGCCGCCCGAGTTCGCGGCGGAAAGCACTGGCACCGTGTCATTTTCGAGACTCGGTGCGGTTCGTGCGTGGTGTCGTCAATCAAGTGGTACATGCGGTTGACGACGCCACGCCTCATCCCGTTGGCGGCCGATGCCGACTCGTCCGGCGCCACACGTCGGGTCGAGGACACACAGGTTGACGCTCGGTTATTCAGCGACGTACTCTCTATATATACAGGTCTGTCTAAAAGATATATACAGGTCTGTCTAAAAGCGGGTCCCGAAGAGCCGCTTGTTTCACTCATGCGCAATCAGGAGGACCAATGACTACAGTGTCACCGACCCCCGATCGGGACTACCCCCAGCTGCTTGGCGAACGAGGCCTCATCGAGCCTGCACCGCGCCGGGTACGCGGCTATTTCAACAAGACACTCGTATTCGACACAACGCGCGCCCATTACGTCTGGGAGATCGCGTACTACCCGCAGTACTACATCCGCACGTCCGACGTGCGCATGGAGTACTTGCACGACGAAAACCACGTCCAGAAGCTGCAATTCGGTTCCTCGCGGCTGTACTCGCTGACATCGGCCGAGCGCACATGGCCCTCTGCCGCCCGTGTCTACGATTCCGGTCCGGTCGCGGGCAGCGTGCGGTTCGAATGGGCCGCACTTGACTGGTTCGAAGAGGACGAACCACTCATCCTTCATCCGCGTAACCCGTACGTGCGTGTCGACTCGCTGCGCTCCCACCGTCACATCAGGGTTGAGCTCGACGGCGTGGTACTGGCCGAGACGCAGAGCCCAGTTCTGCTCTTCGAAACAGGTCTGCCGACGCGCTTTTACATCGACCGCACTGATGTCGAGTTCTCGCACTTGGAGCCGAGCAAAACCGAATCCGTATGTCCCTACAAGGGAATCACCTCGGCGTACTGGACATTCAGGAACGGCGACGCCGTATATCCGGATATCGCCTGGGCCTACGACTACCCGCTGCGCGAAGTTGCACCCATCGCCGGGATGATCGCTTTCTACAACGAGAAGCTCGACATTTTCGTCGACGGCGCGTTGTTGTCTCGCCCTCACACCATCTTCACGTAGCGCGCGGTAAGAAGGGAACTGGTCAGGGGATGATGCGCAGATCGCGAAGTCTGGTGAGCTGTCGCCTGAAGCTTTGGTGCGTGTCGATGCAATCGGCAAAACCTGCCTGGCGGATCTTGATCGTGCTCTGGATTGTCTCTTCACCGAAGTTGAGCATCCAGTCCACGAACGCCCAGTTTGCGATCTGCTCATAGGGCGTGGCGTGCAGGCCGTAGCGGGCGACCATTGAGTCCCACAACGGGGCCTTTTCGCTCATCTCAGAAACAGTCGACATCGCAAGTGGCTCTGCGATCGGAAGGTCGTAGAAGGCGGCGAGCTCGTTCCACAGTTGGCGCCAGCGATAGACGTCACCGTTCGAAACGTTGAAGATTTCGTTGCGTGCTTTGTCTTCAGCCAGAGCCCACAAAGCCGCGCGGCCGAACAATTCGGCGTCAGTTGTCTCCTGGAGGCTGTTCCAACCCTCTTTGGTGCCAGGAAAGCGCAACGGCAACCCCAGTTCGCGACTCATCGCGGCATAGGTCGCGAGACTGGTAACCAGGTTCATGGGCGAGTTCAGGCTTGGTCCCATGACCAGATGTGGACGCAAGACGGTCCAGCTGGCCCCGTTCTCAGCGGCCCAGTCGGCCAGAATGTCTTCCTGTTGGTGGTAGTGGATCGGCGCAATGAGACGTGGGTCTGTCTCCTTCGCTGGAGCATTGAACGCCCCGAGGCTGAAGCCGTAGGACTTGGCGCCGCCGGCAAGAACGACGCGCTGGACAGGCACATTGCTCGTGGCGAGAGCGTCGAGCGCATTTCTCAACATTCTGGCATTTGGCTCGACCGTTTCAGCCATCGTGGGTTTCTCGACATAGGCAGCGAAGACCAGATCGGTCACCTGATCAAGAGAGGAAAAGGCGCTCTTCGCACCCTCGCGATCCATCAGATCGACGCTGATGTGAGGGGGTGCGGACTGCGCCCGGTAGGCCGGTGCGGGTCGACGCGCGGCCGTGGTGACCCCCCACTGCGGGTTCTCTGCCACGGCGTCGATAACACCAGTACCAAGGACGCCGTATGGTCCGACGAGCAGGATCTGGCGTTGCATGACGGGTGTTTCAGAAGTAGCGGACACGATTATTGCTTTCGAGTCGGGTTGATTCGCACGAACTCAGCGACGGCTGCGCCGATCTCGTCGGGGCTGTCCTCCTGGACGAAATGGATTCCGCTGACGGTGGTCTCGGTCAGGTTGGGCCAGCTGCGGATGAGCTCGAGGGTGCGGCCGTTGACGACGGCGCCCGGCTCGGCGTTGATGAACAGCTTGGGCACATCGCTTTCGGCCAACCAGCTGCTGTAGGACTCGACCACCGAGACGACGTTGGCCGGCTCGCCGTCGATCGGGACGTTGCGTGGCCACGACAACGTCGGCCTGCGGTCTTCACCGGGGTTGGCGAACGGCTGCCGGTAGTGGTCCATTTCTTGGTCGCTGAGCTGGCGCTGTATCTGGGCGGGCAGGACACCCTCGACGAAGATGTTCTGCTCTAGCACCATTCGCTCGCCTGCCGGGGAGCGAAAACCCTGGAACACCTCACGAACGTCGCCGGGAAATTCCGACCAAGTCATCGGGGCGACAATGGCTTCCATGAACGCGATGCCCTGCACGCGGTCGCGATGCTGGTTGGCCCAGTCGAAACCGAGCACGGAACCCCAATCGTGCAGCACAAGTGTCACCTTGTCGCCGAGATCCACTGCGTCCCAGAGCGCGAACAGATAATCGCGCTGCTCGGCGTACTGGTAGCGATCCGGACCCGACGGGCTAAGCTTGTCGGAGCCGCCCATCCCGACCATATCGGCGGCCACCAGCCGGCCCAGCCCTTCCAGGTGCGGCATCACGTTGCGCCACAAGTAGGACGACGTGGGGTTGCCGTGCGCGAAGACAATAGCGTCGCCGTCGCCCTCGTCGACGTAGGCCATCAGTTTCCCGTTGACATCGCGATATTGCAGTTGCCCGTACGGTTTTACGCCGAACATGAGGTGTCTCCTAGTAAGCGAGATCTACTGGGGACCGATCGAACACGGTCTAATCAGCCTGCCACCAAGTCGAACTCGGTGCCTTCGGGGTCGATGAAGCTGATCCACCGGTTGTTGTTCTCGGCCAGTGAGCGGAGCTGCTTGGCGCCCAGGGTTGTCAGCCGGTCGGCCTCGGTGAGGACGTCGGCGGCCTCGAGGTCGAAGTGCACGCGGTTCTTGAGCGTTTTGCCTTCGGGCACCTTGTGAAACATCAGCAAGGGACCGAGCCGGCTGTCGGTGTCGGCGGCTATTGACGCGAAATCCTCGGTGGCGCCGTCGTTGACGGTGCGGTGCAGGGCCTCGGCCCAGAATTGCGCGAGTTCAGCGGCGTTGTGGGCGTCGAAGCTGATTGCCAGTATGGAGATGCTCATGATGTCGTGTCCCGATTGTGGTGGTGTTAGGTGCCGGCGCGGCCGCCGTCGACGGCCACGTTGGTGCCGGTGATGTAGGACGCGCGGGGGGACGCCAGGAATCCGAAGACGTCGGCGACCTCTTGCGGCTGGCCGGCCCGACCCAGCACGGTGGTCTCACCAAGGGAATCGAACACTTCCCGTTCGGCGGCGTTGGTGTAGACGGGTCCTGGCGAGATGGCGTTGACCCGGATGCCGGCGGGTCCGTATTCGGCGGCCCAGGAGCGGGCGAAGGAGGCCAGTGCGGCCTTGGTGGCGCCGTAGGCGGCGCTGTCGGGCTTACCGACGATGCCGGCCCTGCTGGCCAGGTTGATGATCACGCCATCGCCCCGGGCCACCATCTTCGGGGCCAGTACCGACACCAGCAGGTATGGGGCCTCCACGTTGGCGACGAACAGCTGATCCAGCGTGTTGACGGGCAGCCCTTCCGACGGGCCGAACCACGCGAACCCTGCATTGTTGACGAGGATGTCGACGTCGCCGACCTCCTGGGCCAACCGCAGCGCCTCCGCTGGCACCCCCAGGTCGGCGCCGACGAAACGCGCTGAACCACCACCCTTTTCGATTTCGGCGACCACCTCAGCGCCCCGGCTGGCATCGCGGCCGTGCACGATCACCGCGGCCCCCTGTGCGGCCAGCTGCACCGCGGCGGCCCTGCCGATACCCGACGTCGCGCCGGTCACCAACGCGACCTTGCCTTCCAGATCCCGAACCACGGTGGGGCTTGTCATGTCCGCTCCTCTTGTCTTTGTACCGATCTGTTGATCGGATGGCCCAGCAAAATTTAGACCGACCAGACTAAAGACGCCAGCCCATCGTCTAATATTCCCTGAGGTGCAACGTCGTCGCAGCGAGGTCCGCCTCCTGATTCGGGTCCCCCTACCGGCTGGCGATCCATAGGGAGTAGGCAAATGTGCCCGACGAAATGTTACGCCGAACTGATGTCGACGGCTCGACCAATATATCGAATTATCAAGTGTCGCTGCCTATTACGGCGCCGGAGGGCGGGGCTGTGGTCACGTAGCGATCGTGGCGGTGGCGCTTGCGGCTTTGAGTTGACCGCTAAGCCTCCTAGCTGACGCGGTCGTATCCTTGGCCTGCGACTTGAGCAGCTTCACCACCCGCGGCTCTGATCCGAGGCACAGTCTTCAGCTCGACTGACCGTTCTGGTTCGCCGACGGGTTCCGTCGCGGCGGCCACCACCGTGCGGGCCAGCGAAGATGCCGTCGCGGCGATGTCGGGCCGTCGGTCCATCCAGGCTGTCATACAGGTGCCGCGGTAGATCATGACAAGCTGCTCGGCGAGTTCCTTTGGATGAGTGACCTGCGCGGCGTGAGCCAGATCGCAGAACAGGTTGTGAATCCAGTCGTGATATTTCGCCCTCACCCCCTCGACCAGCGCCTCGGGCAGGCTGGCTTCGGTGGACAGGGCTAACTCCTCTACGTCACGCTCGAAGGCTGGCTCGGCAAACAACAGGCCCAGGATTTCAAAGACGCCGATAATGCGTTGCCGGGCAGAGGGGAAGCCTGACAGCTCGCGCAGCATCCGATCCTGGATTCTGGCAAACCGGGACTGCAAGTAAGCCCGGATCAGGTCGTCGCCGTCCCCGTCGCCCAACCCAGCTTCTGGAATTCCTGACTTTGTCACGACCTCGTCGAAACAGGCGCGCTGCACACGGCCCTTCGGAAACACGTCCGAGGCCAAATCGAGCTGATTCTCACGAACCACGGCTGGATCCGCTACCGCTTCATCCACATCGCACCTCCATACAGGCGTGCCGAAGGCCAAGATGGCGACGCGTATCGAGGGCATCGCTTGCGAAACAGCATTTGTGACCGCCGCGAGGCGGTGGAGTGGATCCCAGTTGGGCGGATGACGACGACCGTGTGGGGTCTGGTGGGTGGGGTCATCGGCGGCTCCTTTGGATGCCGAGATCGGTGCTGGCAGTGGCCTGGGGGACGCGCGACGATCACGCACGGGCCAGTCTCCGCACTTTTCGCTGCCACGCGTCCGCTAACAGTTTTGTGGTTGCAACGCTAGTACCGACCGACGTCCTTTCACTGGTCGCAGAGTGGTACCAATAACGCCACGCTCGTTCGGGTCAACCTGTCACTTGCGCGTGCCGGCGTTCGGGACGACGGCAAGTAACCCAGCAGTGGATGCGCTGGGAAGCACTGACTTCCTGGACGAAATGTCCCGACGCAATTGGCTCTGCCCGAGCCGCGTGTGATCCTCAGGATCAGGGGCGCGCGTCTCGGTGATGATCGGCCGGTCGCGCAGTGTGCTGGTGGTAGAAATCGGCCTGGCTCGATGTGCGCGCTGTGCTGGATGTAGGTCGGCGACCAGAACTGTTGCGCCGCAGCCTCAACAGCGAGCCGAAGGTGGGATTAGACAGAACTGTCTGATAGTCTTCCTGGATGCCGAAAAAGACGCGACAGGCTTCGGCATGAGGCCGACTCCTCGGGTCTGGTCGCTACGCGAAATGCCGCGGTTGCGCCGTCGCCAATTGAGCGGGCGCACGAAACCGTTGCGGACGTCTTACTGGAGACAACAGATCGAGGGAGACTGATGGAATCGATCACTCTGGGCGATGTGGCAGTCACCAGGATCACGGAATGGGAAGGGAAGGCCCCGATAAGCGCCCAGCTGGCACCTGAAGGCGGCCGCGAAGTCTGGGAGCGACACAGTTCGTGGCTGGCACCAAGGTTCTGGGACCGCGAATCGGACGAGGTCGTTACCTGTTCGGCATCGTATTTGGTACGCAGCGCGGGCCAAACCATCCTGATCGATACGGGATCCGGAAATGGCAAAGAACGCCCATACTTTCGGCTGGCGTCCCATCTTAATACGCCCTACATCCAGGACCTCGGTCGTGCGGGAGTGAAACCCGAAGACGTTGACATCGTTGTCTGCACCCACCTTCACTTCGACCATGTCGGCTGGAACACGGTGCTGGAAAATCGTGAATGGGTTCCCACTTTTGCCAACGCCACCTATCTGTTTAGCAACGAAGACTTCGACTATTGGAACCCGCTCAACGACACAAAGCCGCTGGGCGCGCTGGTCAATCAGAACGCCTACGAGGACAGCATCGCCCCCATCCACAATGCCGGGCAGGCTGTGCTGTGGAGCGGCAGCCACACCATCGACGAGAACCTCACCCTCGTTGCCGCCCCCGGACACACCCCGGGAAGCGCGATCATCAACCTGCAATCCGGCTCTGACCGGGCAATTTTCATCGGTGACGTAATGAACAATCCGATCCAGATCGTGGAGCCACATTGGAACAGCTGCTTCTGCGAGGATCCCCAGCAAGCACGAGAGACCCGTCACGAGGTGCTTTCTCGCGCAACAGACACCAACACGCTCATCTTCGCCAACCACTTCGCCGGCGGACACGCCGCAGAAATCGGACGCGACGGCGAC
>JAOPVX010000372.1 GCA_025965975.1 Mycobacterium sp.
CACCCGATCCACCGCGCTGAGCCAGCACTGCCTGTGCGGGGCGCGGGTGCCCAAGACCCTGGCCCAGCGCACCCATGACTGCCCGCACTGCGGGCTGCACGCCGACCGTGACATCGTGTCCGCCGCCGTGGCGGCCTGCGTGACCCTCACCGACCCGGATGACCCGCGTACCGCCCGGGTGCACTACCGACTTGCCCACGCCCTGCGGGCGGGGTTGGCCTCCGAGCAAGAGTGGGAGGGCTCAGTCAGCCGGCACCAGCATCACCCGATGCTGGATCGGCCAGGACCGGCGGCCACCACCCGGTGGCCTCTGCTGAGCAAGCAGCACTCGGCCTACCTCCGAACAGACCAGGCTCCGAGCCTGGACGTCGTGGAACCAGCCGAAAACAATCAGCCCCCATGCTGATTGGCGCTGCATGACCCATTGCGGGTCACCTAGCTCGACTTCTTTTCCGCCCTTGCGGCCCGCAGCCTTCTTCTGGGACTGGTTTCCGCCGCTGCCGCCGCTGCCGCTGCTGTGGCTACTTTGGGCGCTGCCCGCGCTTTTGCCGCCCCTGCTGGAGGCTCCGGGCGAATTCGAGATGGCCGCGGCCCGGCACTTACTCATTCCCTACTTTCGCAACCCTTCGTATTGCTTGTCGTCTTTGACACTGGGTGCATGATCTTTGGCCACGGTGTGCTCCTTGGCGTCGTTGTCTGTCCCGAATACCCGCTTGCGGGGCGCAGACACCCTGCCGGCGTAGGTGTAGTCGCGTTCCCGTTCCGTCCGCGTGTCGGTCGGATCTGCCGTCGCAGCCCGCCATGTTTGGCCTGGTGAGCGAGGGGGTAGTTGTACCTCGCAGGTTCAGTTCCGAGCCGCGTGACCACGTACCGCGGAGCGGAAGGAAGCCTGTAGTGTCTGAGTCGAGTTCAGAGTATGCAGACGTCACGGAGATGTTTCGCCACCTCAAATCGCTGGATGAGGGGTCGCGGGAATTCCGGCGTCAGCGCGAGGCGATCATCGAGCGCGCCCTGCCGCTGGCCCATCACATTGCGCACCGATACGCTGGCCGCGGCGAACCATTTGACGACCTGGTCCAGGCCGCCCGGGTCGGCTTGCTCAACGCGGTCAATAGGTTCGACGTCGACAACGGCTCAGACTTTCTGTACTTCGCCGTGCCGACCATGAAGGGCGAGGTCCGCCGGCACTTCCGTGACCACGGGTGGGCCGTCAAGGTGCCCCGTCGCATCAAAGAACTTCAGCCTCAAATGACAAGGGCTCGCGCGCAGCTGTCACAACAACTCGGGCGAGCACCCAACGCCACCGAAATCGCGGACCATCTCGGCGTTGACCGAGAGCTGGTCGTCGACGCGACGATCGGTGGCGGAAATTACTCCACCATGTCAACCGATATCCGGATCGGACACGAGGACTACAGACCGTTCAGCGACACCCTCGGCGAGGTCGACCCCAACCTGGACAAGGTCCTCGACGTGGAGACCGTACGTCCCCTGATCGCCGCGTTACCTGAGCGGCAACGAACCGTCCTCACCCTTCGATTTTTCGAAAACATGACCCAAACGCAAATCGCCGAACGCATCGGCTGCTCGCAGATGCACGTCTCACGTCTACTCGCCAAGGCGCTCGGCGCGCTGCGCAGCCACGTCCATCAACCCGAACTCGCGGCGACCGGATAACGGTAGGCGTTCCAGTCCGTCACTGGCGCAGCCGTTACTGGCGCGGCCAGGCACTGGTCGTTCGGCGCGGCTCGGCAACCGAGTTCGACACCGCACAACGGGGTCGGCCTGGTCTTCGTTGTGCTGGGTCAAGTTGGTCGCCCTGGCGGCAACTACCCTGTTGGTATTGATGGGATATGGCGCGGACGTATGTTGCCCCACTTCGCTTTTCGGTGGAATTCGCGACTGGCCGGGGTGGGTGCGCAGCTGCAACAGCTCAAGCCCGACCTGCAGCGGACACTGAGAGCCAAACCGTCCTGAGCTCGTGGAGTAGGGTGTGCCGCGGGATCTCCGTCCCGGCGTGCGACGGCGTCCCGCGCACGTGAAAGGCAAGTATGCGCTGCGGCCATGCCCGCGCCGTCTCGCACACGAGTCAGGCGAGACCGGCGCGGCCCGCGCCCGAACAGTGACAAGCAGACGCTTAAAGCGTGTCGAACAACTCTGCTGAGTTTTCGGCACCGTCCTTCTCGGCCGGATCGACCGCCACTACGAAACCACCTTCACCGCCCACGAAGGATTCCTCATCCTCAGCCAAATCGCCCTACTACTCCGACGACTCGACCGCAGCCACTTGTTCGACACCCTTTAGAGGAGGGCGTGCGCGGCGCGGCGGGAGTGGCGCGCGAGGCGGTGTTCGCGCGCGTAAAGCAGGCCGAAGGTGAATCCGTTCTCGCCTGCTGCGGTGCCCGCTGAGGTGCCGATCCGGCGTAGCGCCGCGCGGGCCACGACGGTGTCTTGGTGATCACCGAGGACTGACTGAATTCGCTTGTAGTGCTTCACCCTTGGCTTTGTCTTCTCGGCAGTGAGGGGTTTGACGAGTTCCGCGGCATACCGGGCCCGTTTCGCGGCCTTGCGGGCGCGGTGGAGTTGGGCTCCGTCGCCGGAGTCAAGTCCCGAGGCCAGCCGCTTGTCCGCTTTGTGCGCGGCCCTTTTCGCGCGGGCGTGCAGCCGTCCGACAGTGACGTCGCCAGCGAGCGGAGGATCGGTCCGCCACCTCCGCAGCGTCGACATCAACGTCAGGTAGCGCTGGCCGGTCATGGCCTGCGCGACGCGGGCGCGCGCCGGCAGTTCGATCGACTGCAGATGGCTGCGGATCCTGGCCCGCACCGGTCCGAGGATCAGATCGTCTGAGAATTCGTCGAGCGCGTCTGTGAACCGGCGCTGCTGGACCTGGCAGTCACGCACCTGCCCGAGTAATCCGGCGAACCATTTCAGCTCGCCGTTCATGTCACCGATGTCGGACAGATCAAGGGCGGCGCTGAAGACCCGCAGAGTGCTGCGCAGCCGTCGGATCGCCACTCGGGTGTCGTGAATGGGGTCTTGGTGACGGCGCAGGCCGATGTCGCCGGCGATGATGCGGTCGATCTGGGCGTTCAGGTATTCGGTGAGTGCGGAGCTTCCCGCCGGACCATGTCGAGCGGGGCGAGACGGCACGGCGTGCGCGAGCTTGGAGGGATAGCGCGATCGGCGCGCGCCGGCCGCGATCAGATTCTTGGTCAACCACTTAGGCGGCCGCTCGGCGGTGCCGAGTTCCACCTCGACCTCGCGCCACGCCAGAAGTCGGTCACCCACCGACGCGCGCACGCGATCGTCCGCGAGCTCGACGAGCACGTCCTGCCGCGTGGATTGGCTGATCCGGTAGCGCTCGCGCACGGTGTGGATGGTGGCCAATTCGCGCAGCGGCCGCCGACAGGTGACGCCGGTCAGCAGGTCTGTCATCTGGGTAGGCGGACGGTCCGATAGCGGCCAGTGCAACTCGCTGCGGTCCCCGCCGTCAGGGATCTTGACCTGCCAGCCGGTGTCGTCGTCGCCGTGGCGGCGGCGTACCAGAATGCCGCACGCCTGTAGATCGCGCTGCGGGGTGTCGTAGTAGGTGCTGATCAGGTCTACGGTGTCGTGGCGCACGGTGGCGCCGTCGACGATCCGATCGAGGTCCGGCACGACGAACCGGTCGTCCACGTCCCATTTGTCCTCGCGCTCGATGGTCTGACGCATGTATAGACGGGTTTCCGCGTTGGACAGCGATGAAACGTGCGCCGCGGACGGTGGATGTGTCGGACCGTTTCAGGTCGGCGAGGTCGACCCCGGCCAGCATGGCGCAGCGACGCATGCGCGCGGGACACAAAGACTGCGCGTACCACGTCTTCGAACCGTCACTGCAGTTCAGATGTTGTTCCCGCGGATCAACTCCGGGGCTCGAGTCGGCCTAGTTGTAGTGATGCCCTCCGCGCGCCGAAGCGGCGTTCACCAACGGATTCGCGGCAAATGGCAATTGATCATCAGCGTCTGGCGCTCAGCGTGACATTCGCACCGGTACCGGTTCGCCGGCCTCGATCAGCCGACCGCCCAGCTCATAGTCGTCATCGGCATTGCAGGTCAGCACACCGACAGCTGTGCCGTCGGCCTCGTACCAGACGGTGAAGCCGTCGTCGCGCTCAAGCAGCCGGCTGCGCTGGTAGCCGTCACCCCAGGCGTGATATTTCACCGTCGTCTCGCCGATCGTGGTCCAAAATCCAGGCACGGTGTCCCATTTCGCATCGGCGCCCGCGGCGCTGGCGCCGGCAATGGCGCCCTGGTCGACGGCGTCTTGCCAATGCTCGACCGCCAGGGCGCGCCGCGCTGCGTTGTTGTGGGCCAGCGCCACATCGCCGGCGGCGTAGATGTCCGGCGCCGAGGTCTGCATGTCGGCACCCACGACGATCCGCGAGTGGTGGATGTCGAGGCAGGCGGTTTCCGCGAGCTCGGTACGCGGTCGCGCACCGGTGGCGGCCAGTATCAGATCGCAGTCGATCGTGTCACCATTGTCGAGCCGCACTGCGTGATCGTGTATCTCCTCGACGGACACCTCGCCGACGTAGCGGACCCCAGCGTCGGTTACCAGCCCACGCAGGCGTTCACCGGCCTCGGCGCCCAGCCGCTTCTCCTGCGGCACCGCTTGTGGGGCAACCAATGTCACGGCTACCCCGCGCTGCGCCAACGATGTTGCGGCCTCGCAGCCGATGAAGCCCGCACCGATGACAACCGCCGCGTTGGCGGCCACGGCGGCCTGCCGCAGACGCTGTGCGTCGGTCAATGAGCGCAACTGCACCGCTGATTCCCCGCCGGACACAGGCAGTGTGGTGGGCGTGGCGCCGCAGGCCAGCACCACGGCCGCGTACTCGAAGTGAGCGTTGCCGGCGACCACGCTGCGCGTTTGGAGATCGATGCGCTCCACGTGGCGGTCGCTGAGCAGCCCTATCGACCGGTCGTTGTACCACTGCTCGGGGTGCAACTGCACGTCCTCGGTTTCGCCGCGCAGGTAATCCTTGCTCAGCGGAGGGCGTTCGTAGGGCAGGTCGCTCTCAGCGGTGAGGATGTACACCGGTGCGTCACGATTGTGTGCACGGAATGCTTCGGCGGCGCTGACACCGGCGGGTCCGCTGCCGATCACGATCAATCCGGGCTGAGCCATTTGTGCGGCATACCCGGGGCGTTACTTCGGTAATCGGCTCACTGCGCTGTGTCAGCGCGTCACCAACGCGCCATGGCGTCGACAGATCGCCACGATCGCGGCTGCTTTCATCGGACGAAACAACACGCCGGCTGATCGTCCCTCCTCTGTGGCAGCGAATCTCGCCCCTCTGTGGCAGCGAATCTCGCCGATATCGGCGGCCTATGATCGCCAGAATAGCGGCGCGACACAGTCCCGAGGTGCTTAGCAGATGCTGGCGAGATGTCGCATGAGTCCATCGACCGAGGAGCTAAGTAGACGACAATGCCCAGACTGCTAGATCAGCCGTGCGGGACGCGTCGGAGTCAGGATGGCTGACATCACCGCGCTGATCCTCACCGACCACGAATGGTTCCGCGAGCAGTTTGCGAAGCTCGACGAGCTGCAAACACGCACGCCGGGCAGTCGCGCAGCGCTGGAGCGGGTTTGGCGTCCCCTTGCCGACAAGTTGGATGTGCACGCTTATATCGAGGAGAGAATTTTCTATCCGCAACTACTCACGCGGGGTGCAGACGACCCCGTGGGGGAGACGCTCGACGCGATCGGTGATCACAACGAGCCAGCTGCACCCTTCCGGCGATCTCCCACTCGCTCGTGGAGGTCGGGCCCACCGAGCCCGAGTACGACACAACCTGTCGCGGTTGTCGGATCATCGCCGTCAGCGATGCTCAGTGCGTCTACGACAAGGCCGTCGCCGATGCACTGATGGCCATCGCCAATGACGGTCTGTGTCCCCAAGCGGCGGTGTTGGGTGCGTTCGAGTCCGATTCGTCGCACTCCAAGGCCAGTGGCCTGTCGCCGCGGCCTGCAACTGCTGTGCCTGCCGACGTTGAGCACACACGGTTATGAAGTCATCACGAGCAGCGCCGTCGGAGAGGTCACCGACTTCTCACCGAGTTTCTGCGGCGTGGTCCGGTTGCGGAGCCACCTGGTCAATGAACGGCTTGACGACTTCTTGCGAACGCCTTTGCGCTGCGCGAAAGGCATTCTTGCGCAGGTTTATTGGTGAGAATGGTTATCTCGAGTCCAGTGTCACCCCAACGCGTAGCCCAGGTCGGCTGGCTTGGCTCCGGGACTGGGCGGTTTAAGGGTGGTCTGATCTGACTGACGGCGTGGCAGCATACGTCCTGTCAGATATCGTCCTCGACGGAAGTGGAGGTGCATGTCGTCCCACACCGGGATTCCGCCGGCGCCAATCAACCGACAATCTTTGGCGGGCGGTTCTTTACGCCCAGGTGTAGGTACAGGCATGGATGTCGACACGATCGGTGCGATATCAGGATTTGTTGGTCTGGGCGTCACAACGTTGACGGGGGCCCTTGGGGACAGCCCGTTGGCGACGGCTTTGTTCCGTCTGCGGAGCAACATCGGCTCGCGGGGTCGGCGGGCGATGCCGCGCTAGGTGTTTGGCCCCACCGTTGTTGGGCAATTGCTGCATGAGTGGGTGGTGACTGGTGGGGGTTGCGCTGGTTTCATCTGCAAGGCGGCCAGCGGGGTCAACCCCTTAGTTGAGCGCACAGCTCTGCCCCGCTCGGCCGTCGCGCCACGCACTCGTCGCACCTGGGCGGTAAACGAATTCGGTTGTACAGCCTGACGACGAGTCGGGGACGCCGCGGCCAGGACGGCACCGATGTGTCACCCGGCGCCCGCGAGGCCATAGTGGGCGACGACTCAGGGCTGGCGTGGTCGGTTCCGATCCTTGGTACAGGCCCGGAAATGAGTCGCGTGATCTGGGGCACGTCGCAAGCGGCGCGACGCTGCTCTGTGGTGGCGGGCCGAATCGATCGATAGTTGGATGCTATGGATGCGGGTTGACGTGCACCTTCGCGGGGTATTCGCCAACAACGTCGCAACATCGCGGCGCGCGATAGGAAGCTGCACGAAATGACGAACCCACAAGATCGCGATAGCGGATCAGACGAGGCTGGCGGGGGACCCGCGGAGCGACCCGCAGGAACGGTAGACGAAGACGCTAACCCCCCACTGAGCGACCCTGAAGACGACACGGCGCACGGGGGCACTGGAACCCTGCCGCCGAAAGACACCGGCGCCGCCATCCCGCCCTACGAGGGCCGCACGTAGCGCCACCGACGTAGCCGGGACGGCGATGGATCGCCAACCTCGCGCCGCCGCAGCGCCGCAGGCGCCGTCAACCAGACGGAAGCCGGGTTCAGCAGGGCTTAGACGGCTTAGACTCGGCGATTTTTGTTGATTCGGCTGCGCAGGAAGCCTCCGCCCGGGCGATGCGTGAGGACGAGCACCGCCAGCCGGTCGCGTCGTCGCCGGTCGGGGGGCGGTGTGGCGCGAGCGCGGGTGAGGTCGTGATAGCCGGCGGTGGCCCATAGGCCGGCGACGGCGGAGTCGGTGAGGCCGGTGCGGTCGCGGTCGCCGACGGCAAGCGTTAGTGCGGTGAGTGCATGGACGGTGTCGGCCCATCTGCCCATGGCGAGCCCTTCGGCGCGGGGTCGGCGCTCGGATAGGGCGGCTTGAGTGAGGTGGCGGGCGCCCAGGATGCCGGGTGATAACGCGGCTTTTGGTGTCGTTGTAAAGACCGTGAATGCTGCTGAGTATTCGGTCGGGGGCGGCCAGCAGCACCGCGCCCCATGCGCCGCGGAGCAGCTCGATGCCGCGGCGGTTCCGTGTTTGTCGAGTTGTTCGCTGCCGCGGAGCGAGGTGCGCTGGTCGGCGATTCGCCCGAGCGGCGACTGGACCTAGATGTCGCGGCGCTGGGGCGTGGTGGACGCGATCGTATGCAAGATCTCAACTCTCAGTCGGTGCGTGCCGGGGGTTTTCCCGACCTCAACCGCGCAGTGGCTCAACCAAGCAGATCCTCTGGCTCAACAACCAGATCCTCTTATGGTAGGCGCGTCCGCGCACGATTACCGTCGATGAAGAAGCAACAGATGCTGGCCGCAAATGCCGCGACGGCGATGGCACCGAGAATGGCAGCGAACGCCGCGGACCCCGTGCTGAACACCGCGAAGCACACCGTGAACGCCACAATGCTGGCCACGTTGAGGACCAATCCGACTGCGCTAAGGGCCTCGCTGCCGCCGTCTGCGGCGGGGAGGGAACTCGTCGTGCCCATGACTGCCGTCCTAACTGATAGCCCGACCGGCTGAACCTTTAGGTACCCCCTCCCGCTCCGGGCAAACTCCAGCAGAGGGATCAAACGAATGCGGCTCTGCGATCAGGCGCATCGTGGGGCCGCATCGACAAGGCTGCGCAACTCATCGACTCCCGCGTCCAGCCAGCCCGCTTGCACCCGGTATGCCAGACCCGCCACCGCCAGCTGCTCGGGAATCAGCAGCACGTGCAGCACGACGGTGTAGCCCGCCGCGCGGGCGGTGGCAATCGGGTCCAGCTTGGACGGATGAGAGAACACCGTCTCGGCAGTCTCACCAGCTCCAAACACGGTCGCTGTCATGGTTGTTCGTCGTCCAGCGTGCCGACAAGGGGTCTGCGGCTCTGTTGTTCCCCCGCACCGTCATGGATGAAACGGCAGCACGAGAATTTCCTCGAGCGGCAATGTGTGACGGGGCTCGCGCGCGCGTTGAAATGGGCGTCGCGCCTAGGTGCACCGAGACCGGGCGGGGCTGACGGTCGAGGTCAGACGCAGTCGGCGCAGATGAGTCGGCCGTTTTTCTGCATCGCCAGCCGGTGCCGGTGCTGCACCAGAAAGCAGCTGGCGCAGGTGAACTCATCGCCCTGCTTGGGAACCACTCGGACGGTGCGCTCTTCACCGGAGAGGTCCGCGCCGGGCAGCTCGAAGGAGTCGGCCCCGTCGCCGTCGTCGATATCGACCACCGCGGTGGTCGCATCGTCGCGTCGGCGCGCGGCCAGCACGTCGAGCGACTCCTCTGCCAGATCGTTGGACTCGGTGACGCGGGGCGCGTCGTAATCAGTGGCCATTCGGCGCTCCTCCCTTTTGGGATCGACGACGTGGCAACGTCGCCAGGTGGCGCATTGTTCCCTTACGGAACCACCGGTAAACCCTCAACGCGCAAGGCAGCTCGATGGTGTGGGCGTAGGGCCGCGGGGGAGGCTAGCCCGCTGGGGCGACGTGGTAGCAGCGCTGCGCGCGGCGGCCTAGCCGCTCGAGCGCCGAGGGCAGGTCATCAGCCAGCGGCAACTCGCCGTCGGGGTCACAGATCGACAGCACGCGCCGCACCGGTGGGCTGCCGACGATCATCCAGTCCACGTCGCTGCGGGCGCAGCGCACGCTGATGTAGTAGAGCGCGGTGAACGCCTGGCTTCCGAAGAAGTCGACGGCGCGCAGGTCGAGCACCAGTTGTTTGGATACGCGGGTGTGGCGCTCAACGTAGCGGCCCAAGTCCCGGGCGTTGACGGCGTCGATGTCGCCCAGGACGGCGACGGCCACGCGCGTCGACGACGGGTAGCGCACAGCGAAGGTGGCCCTGCCACAGCGTTGCAGATCGTCCGCTGGTGCGGGATCGGGGCGGTAGAGCCGGATGGTGCCGATGGCGGTCATCGCACATCTCCCAACGTCGTTTTTGGAGGCATAGGTAGGAGTACGTCGGACGGCTTTGGTGGATATCAGCCCCGGAATCAGGCGGCGTCAAGGAGGCGCGTCCGGCGGGCTGGGAGCTCAACCAAGGTTCAGAATAGTGCGATTCGCGTAGCTCAATGCGAACTTCCGAGAACTCACATTTATCCGTCTCTAGCTGGCTGTTTGCTCATCTCGGGCGCAGGCGCGGATTTGCGTGGCCGTCGTGAACAACGCACGACAAAATTCGTTGCGGCGGGGTTGCGCGGCCTGGTTGCCTGCCGTGTTCGGGGCCGAACCCCGTGCGTGGCTTGGCAGCCTCGTGAGCATCGCATGGGTCACAAATCGAGGTGGAGCCGCAGCGCCTGATTGAGCGCTGCGCGCTCAGTGTGGGAGATGCGTCCGATCCGATGTCGCAGCCGCTCGGTGGAACGGATCTGATCAGCTCGGTATGGGCTTTTGAGTCGATGGCCAGACCGGTCGTGGCGGCCGGCAAGAAGATTTGAAACGGATAGATCTTGACGACGTTGCTCGTCATCGGCACGACTCTGACTACGCCGCGCGCAAGGCGGGTCGCCATCGTATTGGCCCGGTCGTGCCCAGCAAACCCACTGGAGGACGAAACGCACAGCAGAACTGTCGTGGCAGCCGGCTCTGCAGCGGGTATAGCTACGCGATGAGCTGCAACGCGTTTGTGCTGGGCGGGGGCGGTGTGCTCGGGGTCGCCGAGGTCGGCATGGCGCGCGCACTGCTGGAGGCGGGGGTCTGCCCGGACTTGGTGTGCGGCACGTCGGTGGGCGCCATCAACGGCGCAGCCATCGCCGCTGATCCCACGCCAGAGGGGGTCAAGCGGTTGTTGGCGATCTGGGACGCCCTGGCCGACGACGGCGTCCTGGACAGCTCGCTGATCCGGCGCGTCGCCGAAGTCATGCGCCGCCGAACCTCGTTGCACGGCAACGACACACTTCGCCGCCTGTTGCACGACCGATTGCCCGCGCACAGGTTCGAAGACCTCGCCGTGCCGTTTGAGTGCGTGGCGGCCAGCATCGAACGGGCACGGGAGCAGTGGTTTAGCACCGGGGACCTGATCGAACCGATTCTGGCGTCGTGCGCGCTGCCGGGCGTGTTCCCTCCGGTGCAGATCGGTGATGAGCACTTCTTCGACGGTGGCCTGGTGAACAGCATTCCGCTGGAGCGGGCGGTGGCCCGCGGCGCCGATACCGTCTGGGTTCTGCACGTCGGACGTTTGGAGGAGGAACTGGCCGCGCCGCGGTACTTGTGGCAGGTCGCGTTCGTAGCCTTCGAAATTTCACGTCGCCACCGCTTCCACAACGATCTGGAACGAGTGCGCTCAGAGGTGACCGTGCATGTGCTTCCAACCGGCCTGCCGCAGCGTCCCGCGGCCACCTGGTCGAATCTGCGCTACCGCGACACCGGCCGAATCGCCCGGCGGGCGGAGCTGGCCTATGACGCGACCCGCGAGTACCTCGAGGGCCTGCCATGATCGCCCCGCGCCGCCTGGCGACCGTTCCCTTGGCGACGGCTCTCTCGCTGTGCTTGCTGATCGTTAGCCCATTATTGCTGGCTGGCAGCGCGCTCGTGGCGGTAGCGACGCGGTCCAGTCGGCCGGCGCGAACCGTCGGTCTGTTGATGGCGTACGCCTTCATCGAACTACGCACGCTGGTGAGGTTTGCGGTCGGCGACGTCGACGGCGAACGGCTCGTGAGGGAGTTCCTCGCGGCGGCCTACGGAGCCGCCCGGAAGCTCCTCGATGTCGAGGTGGTGCTCGACCCCTCGTCGGCCAGCCCAGAAAGCCTTCCGCGCGACCAGCCGGTGATCGTGTTGTCTCGGCATTGCGGGCCAGGCGATACCGTGCTGGTCGCGTGGCTTCTCATGTTCAGGTACCGGTTGCAGGTGCATATCGTGCTCAAAGCCGTTCTGCGCTACGAGCCGGTGCTCGACTTCGCGGGGCAACGGGGCTGGCTGTGTTTCTTGGCCCGCGGCGATCGCGCCCGTCAACAAATCCACAGTCTCGCCGCGTCGCTGGCCGGCGGCCAGGCGCTGCTGCTGTTTCCCGAAGGGGCGAACTTCACCTGGCCACGGTGGCACTCCGCGATCGCCGAACTACGCAACACTGGCCGGATCCTGGCGGCAGCCCGCGCACTACGACGCTCCTACACGCTGCCGCCGCGCACCGGTGGGGCCATCGCTGCGGTATGCGGAGCGCCCAGCGCCAATGTCCTCGTGCTCACCCACAACGGCTTCTGTCCTGACGGGCGGGCACGGCCGTGGTGGCAGTTACCGATCCACCGACAACTGCTCGTCCGCACGACTCTCATCTCGGCCGCTCAACTTCCCGAACCCGATCAGCTGAGCCCATGGATGGAACGAACCTGGACAAAGGTCGACGCCTGGGTCGCCGGCCACACCGACGACCAGACCGCATGACCGACTCCCGCAGCGCTGGCTTTACATGACGCTGGTAAATCATCGCCGCGGCCCGTCGTTGCAATGGCCGGACGCCCAGCCCGAAATGCGCTCCCGCACATCACTATTGAGGTTTATTGCGATCGGGCAACACGCCGGCCAGCAACTGCGGCGACGAAGATCGCGAGATCTCTTTCAGCCCAGTCGGTTTGGCGGCGCGAGTGCTGGCCGTGCGCGACATCTCCAATAGTGCGTCGACATTGGACGTCGTGTCCGTCGACGCTGCCATCGGACACACGATATTGGACGAGGTGATTGACCGCTATCCCGCCGGTTCGATCTTCGTCTTACCGGCCCGGCAATGAGTCTGAATATGGATATCGGGGCGGCAAGGCAGGAGGCGATCGCGGTGCTGGACATCACCGCGGGCGGACCTTGTGAATACCTTGAACCACAACGCGATTAGGGATCAGTCCGACATCTGCGAATGCGAATCGCTGAGGTCTAGGCCAGCGTGCCTGTTCGACGGCGAGCAAGGTCGCGGGTAGCTCATGCTCGACCCTGGGGGATCAGGGCCGTCCGCTGTGGTCACCACTGCATAGGACTCCGACTATGGCCTGTTACTCAGCGGCCCGTCACCATGGCCGCCCACCACGGGGCGCCGAGCCGGAAGCCGGTGGCTGGTAAGGGGTTCAGCGGCGACGCGGTCATCTCGGAGCGAGGAGGAGTGTTTTCACCACGGCCAATGACCAGTCCAAGTTGATAGACGCTGGGTCCACCCGCCATCGCTGATGTATTCTGGTCACGGCGCCCTCAGGTAGTGGTCAAAAACCTGTGGATAGCGGCGATCGCCGCTTCCAAGCACCTGCCGGTCGTGGCGCGAGGACATCGAGAACACCGTGCATGCTTTCGTAGCGGCTATCACGTGTCGTCGTCGCGGTCGGGCGCCGTGACGTGTCCCGGCCCGCTGGGCGTGGCGGTGCCCAGGTGGTCGAAGGACACATCGACCTGTTGAAATCCTTTGGCGCGCTCCGCCTTTGCCCGGCCCGTATACGTTCTGCGGTCGGCCTTGGTGAGCTCGACGTCATCAGTGAACGGGGTCAGCAGTGCGCGCGGATGAAGCCGCTCGACGTGCACGACGTTGATTTCCGCGCACAGCACCAGGGTGGTGGAGATCAGGTAAAGGAACGCCAGCAGGCCCAGCACCAGAGCGAACACGCTGTTGGTGGCGCTGGCAGTGCGCACGACGTGCGACACGTATCCGGCGCCGAACCACTGCAGCAGCTGCCAGATCATCGCAGCCACCAGCGCGCCGGGCAGCACTTGCAGATAGCTCACGCGGCGCGCGGTGGTGACGCGGAAGGCCACCAGGCAGACAGCGGCGTTGATCGCCACCGATGCGATCACGACCGCTGCGGCAGTGAAGAACCCGAACGGTGCTGCGCGGGCAATCGCCGACAAAACAGTCGCCGCTGCCGCCGCGCCGCCCAGCACAAGAAGCAGCCTGAGGCTGCGCAGGCGTGAACGCAGCGGGTCTGGACGATTGTTGCGCGGCACCGCCCACACCGAGTCCATCGCATTCTGCAGCGCCTGCCCCACCCCCATGCCGCCGTAGAGAGCACCGCCGATTCCCACGACGATTGCCGCGGCGCCGCCGGATAGTTGGTGGGGCCGGTCGAGCTGATCGCCGATGACCGGGAATTGCCGCAGCGTGGACTGCAGCACCTCCTGCTGCAACCCAGGATGGCCCGCCAGGATGGTTCCCAGCGCGGTGGTGAGCAGCAGCAGCAGTGGCAGCAGCGACACGAACGCGTAGTAGGTGATCAGCGCCGCAAGGTAGCCGCCTTGGTCGTCGGCGTATTTGTACAGCACCGCGATGGCGAACCCGACCGCGCGGCTGCGCTGCTGCATGCGGTCCAGCCAGTCCATCATGTCGCTCGCTCCTGCATCGCCCGTTCGCTGCGCAGGAGATACCCGGCGTCAGCGCTGGTCAATCGCCCGCTGGTCGGTGTGCTCAACTGATTGGGCGCTCATTGGGTCACGCAGTCGATGGCGGCGCATCGTGGCGGTCGCGTCGAGGTGCTGACCACCCGCGATTAGCGCGGCGCCTTGTCTTTGACGATCCCATCCTGTCGCTGCGCGACCTGCGTGGCCAGTTGCGAGGTGATCGAGTGGCCGGGCGCGGCGTCGAATTCCATCGTGACGAAGGCCCGTCCGCGGGTGAACATCACGACGGTCACCGCCTTGGTGCCGTCGGGGGAGTCTCCGGTCGCGATGGTGCCGGTGTCGCCGACCGGTGCCGACTGTGCGACAGGCGCGGTGATCACGGTGTCCAGTGACTGTTTGGCGCCGTTCAGCGATGTCGTCGCGGCATCCGGGTCGGGCAGCAGGTAAATCGTGTCGCCGACTGCATGGGTGTCGGAGCGGTTCACCATCGACGTGGACACCCCTGGCACGCCCTGCGGGTTTTGGGTGGGAGCCGGCGCGGAGTAGGGCTCGCCGGGCAGGCCGAGGGCATCGGGTGCGATCAGCAGGTCGGTGTAGTCCGCAGACGGAGTGGCGGTCGGCGGTGTCTTCGACGCCGTCGTTGCCGATGGTGCTGGGATCGCCGACGGCTTCGGTGAGGACAGGATGCTGCCGCATCCGGCTGTCCAGACGGTGACCGCCAGCGTGGCGCCTGCGACGGCTGCGCTTGCCGAATGCCACATGAGCACATCGCTCCTATCGATTGATTTCCGTCGCAGGTGTGAGGGCCACATTCGATTGGTGTGCGCAGAACGGCCTCACCCTTTTGGGTTTTGCGTACCCGCTTCGCGTCGCCGAAACACCGACTGCGACATGTGCGGGGCCGGCGTGGGCCCCGGCGATGGCGCTGAGCAGCGAAGTTCGGCTAGTGCTACGAAGCGGACGGCGTGCTCGTCATCGGACTCACGGGCGCAGCTGGAGAAGCACGTCGCGGTGCCAATTGGCGAAGAAGCCGTCCACGTCCGGTCCGATCTGTTGAACATAGACCTCGTCGATGTCGGCGTCCAGATAAGAGCGCACTTGGGCGGCGTGTTTGTCCGGATTTGGCCCGCAGGCGATGGATTCACTCAGGCTTGCTGCGACGGCGGGCTTATCGATTTTGCTCAGCCGGCCATGAACTCGCTGTACGCCGAGGCAAGGTCCGGAGGTAGCACGGTCACATTGCACTGACGCTGGGCGTCACCGATCGGCGCCAGAATGCCGCGCAGGTCGTAGTACTCCTGCGGGTGGGCGGCGAAGTAGCCGCGCAGATTCGCCGTCGCCTGATCACGGGGCTGGCCCATCGCGGCCGTCACGGCCTGGTTGGCGTCGGGGTGTGCGTCAAGGTAGGTGCGTGCCGAACCGGTGGTCGTGCTGACCGTGTTGGCCAGTGAGTCGGCACCGCACTGCCCGGGTGCCGCCGAGGCAATGGGCGCGGCGATGGTTGCCGCGGCAAACCCCCCAATCACGCCGCCGGCGCAGATGCCGACAAATTTCCGGCGCGCGCTGATACTGCTGAACTTCATGATCGTTTCTTCCTTCAACATTCGAATGGATCGCTGATTCCCCGACCCGAAATCCACGTTAGCGCGAGGAAAAATGACGGCCAGCTAGGTCATGGCGTGCTCCTGGCCGCGCAGGCGGAAGCCGTCGCGCGCACAGGTCGGTTTGGCCTCGATTTGCGCGCATTCGGTAAGCCGACGGTCAGATATCGGCGGAGATCTTGAAAATTCTCAATCTTTGCCCGCTGGCCTTAGTTGATCGTGATCTGGATAGTGATCGGATTGTTATGTCGTGCGGTCGATTCAGAGCGCCCGTCGGCGGGTAACAAGAACGTGGCGCAGGACACATCCGGTATCGGGTTCGCTTCGCGCCGGCGGGGAATCTGTCGGACGACGGCGCCGCAGCTAGCGCCACGAGGTTTTGGTCCGACGTCGAAAGGGGTCTTACATGAGCGAGCACAGCAAGGCAGAAGATGCCCGCAAGGGCAGATGATGCGCGCAAGGGTCTGATCGACTCGGTGAAAGGTAAGGCGAAGGAAGTTGTTGGCGCGATCACCAAGAATGGTTCGCTGACCGCCGAGGGCCGGCTCGAGCAGGCGCACGCCGAAGCGCGAAAAGAGGCCGGCGCCGCCGAAGCACTTGCCGGTGCGGAGGCCAAGCAGGCCGAGATCGAGGTGATAAACGCCAAGCTGGGCAGCGTCGTCGCCCGCAACCGCGTGAACACGCAGACCACAGCGGAGAAAAACGCCGCTGAAACTGAGCGGGCCGCGCAGACGCGCACCGCCGAGCAGGCCGCGCAGGGGACAGCTGGTCTGGTGGTCGTCGCTGGCACGAAAACCATAGGAGGACTTGTTGATGCGCGAGCCGCAAGAAGTGAACAGCAGCCTGACGGTGAGACGAGAGACCAGCGCCACCCCGGAGCAAGTGTGGGCGGTGATGGCCGACGGATGGACTTATTCGCAGTGGGTGGTGGGCAATGGCCGCATGCGCGCGGTCGATGCTGATTGGCCGGCGCCGGGCAGCAAAATCCACCACACCATCGGCATCTGGCCGCTAAGCATCAACGATGAAACAGAGGTCGAGGCCTGTATACCAGGCAAGGAACTAGCCCTTCGCGCCAAGGTGCGGCCCTTCGGCGCAGCCCGAATAACGTTGCGCCTCAGCGCGTCTCCCACCGGTTGCCGCATCGAGATGTCTGAAGTGCCGGTCGGCGCGCCGCTCACCCTCCTGCCGCGCCGCCTGGCTTTGGCTGCCGTCTGGCCCCGGAATCGCGAATGCACGTGGCGCCTGGCCGCGCATGCCGAGCGCCGGACACGACCGGACTAAGCGGAGTTCGATGCACTTGATGAGTCAGATCAGGGGTGCGCACTCGGCAATTGGATCAGCGGCCGGCCTACTTGTGCTCGATAGGCCGGTGACTTCACTCGTGTCATCGCGGAGGAAACCGCGGCACTCGCCGACGACACGTTGCGTGCCGGACAGTTGGATGCTGAGGGTTTCACCCGGTGGTGGTGGGCAGTGATCCGCTGGATCGTGCTCGGCGACGCGGCGCGCAACGACGACAGCGTCACCGATGACCTGTGGCGACTGCGGAAGTCGGGCAACTGGTCGTTCCTGGGTCTACCCCATACCCGGCTGCGCGAACGATTCTTCGACCGCCTGTACTCCTACACGGAGGCCGCCGATCCACAGAGTCTGATTGGCGCGCTGGCGCAGGTGCCGGCGCATGGTTGCGTCGATCCGGTCGGGCAGGTTCCGCACTGGTTGTTCGCCTTTGACGCCGCCGGGATGGCGGCACTGCGCGCGGCCGCGCTGCTGGCTGCTCGCCCAGAGAACCAAATGCGCTGCGAGACAGGTGATATCGAGCGGGAGCAGCTGCGACCGTTCCTGCGAGCCTGTTTGCTGGAATCGGTGCGGCTTTGGCCCACCACCCCGGCTATTTTGCGTGAGCTCACCGAGAACATCACATTCGCCGATGGCGCCCGCTTCGGTTCGGGAAGTTCGGTATTGATCGTGACGCCGGCATTTCACCGCGACCCCGAGCTGTTGTCTTTCGCCGACGACTTTGTGCCGGACATCTGGTTGGACGGGCGAGCCGAGCAGTATCCGCAGCTGGTGCCGTTTAGCGCCGGGCCCGCCCAATGCCCGGGACGTAACCTCGTGCTCTTCCTCACCAGCACGGTTCTGGCCAATCTGCTGACGCTGATGCGACTACTGTTGCAGTCCACGCCGTCGCTGCAGCCGCACCGCCGGTTGCCGGTCACCCTCAACCAGTTCGGCGTGGCGTTTCGGGCCACCCCGGCGACCGTTGCGGCCCAATGGCACTGAGCCTGTATCTACCTGCGAGCGGCCAGAGCTTTAGCCGCGGCTAGGCGTGGGCAGTTATGGCCCGTGTGCGAGATCCTTGGTGGCGGGGCCTTCCAGTAGGGCTCCATCCGGCGCGAACCGCGAGCCGTGCAGGGGACACTCCCAGGCCAGGTCGGCGTCGTTCCAGGTCACGATGCCACCGAGGTGCGGGCACACCGGAGACACCGAGCGATGGGTCCCGTCGACGACGCTGTCGGCGCGCAGGTGCCAGGGCGGCCCATGCACGACGCCGTCGCCTTCTGAGGGGGTGGCCGCAGAGGCGGCGATCGGCGCGGCCCACCCCTTGGCCAGGTGGACGCCGACTTCCAGGTTTGATTGCAGCGCGGTCGCGAGTCCGACGAGTTCGTGCGGGCTCCAGCTGGCGAACGCGCTCGTCCAGTCCCTGCGGCCGCCAAGGATTTTGGAGGCCAGCGCCAGTGCCGCGGCCACTCCGTTGGACAGGCCCCACTTGTCGAAACCCGTTGCGATGAAGATCTTGTCGGACCTGGGTAGCAGGGGACCAACGTAGGGGAGTTCGTCGATGGGGGTGTAGTCCTGGGCAGACCAGAAGTGGGTCTGCGCGGCGCCGGGATAGTGCAGGGCCGCCCATTTGGCGAGTTCTCGGATAGCCGCTGCGGAACCGTCGGCGCGGCCGACGGTGTGGCCCGCGCCTCCGACGATGAGCGTGTCCCCTTCGGCGGTCGGCGCGTAGCGCACCGACCGGGTGGGGGAGTCCACGGAGATGAACATGGGGCGTGTGATGTCTCCGGGCACGTTGAAGGCCAGGCAGTAGGAGCGCTGCGGTTTTAGCCGCGCGAAGAAGCCGCCGCGATCCAGGATCGGGATGCCGGTGGCCAGCACGCACTTGTGCGCGGTGATCGAAACCTGTTGCTGGCGTGTCTCGTCGATCGATGCTGGGGTGCGCACGGTGATCCGCAGCGGGCCTGTGCCGGAAACCGAGGTGGCCCGAACGCCCTGTAACAGGATGCCACCGTGGATTTCAAGTTCGGTGGCAAGGCTGTTGAGGAACGGCATGGGGTCGATCTGAGCCTGGTCGGGCAACCGCACGCCACCGTGGAACGGGAACGGCACATCGGCGCGCTCGACCCACTCCGCGCCATCGAGGCCGGCCTCCCCGCAGGCCGCGAGTACGGATTTCGCGGCACCGACACCGTCCGGCGCCTGGGCGTATGCGTAGTCGTCTTCGCGCTGCACATGCAGCCCGTGGTCCTCGCAGTGGCGCAGCAGCCAATCGCGCCCCTCGACGTTGCCGGTGAGATAGGCGCCCAGCACCTCACGGCCGTGCTTGGCGGCGATCCGGGACAACTTGGTGCCCTGCAGCAGGCTGACTTTGCCAGTGGTATGGCCGGTAGCCCCAGCCCCAACGTGGCGGGCTTCGACCACCGTCACCCGCTTGCCCGCCCTGGCCAGCAGCACGGCGCTCACCATGCCGGTGATACCGGCGCCGACAACCACCACGTCGCAGGATTTTTCGACGTTCTCGACGTCATGGCGCCTGCTGACGGACTCGACATGATCGGCAAGCCAAAGCGAAGTCATGCAGCACACCTACCCGACCCGCCTTCAATCAAACGTCGCAGCCCTGCGAACGGGCTACGCCACCCGAGGATTGGTCACTGAGCGAACTAACCGCAACGGGGGCGCGTGTCGATTCCGCGGCGACGCTTGCGGCACGAGACGCCGATCGGCGGTGACCGGCCGTTTGGTTTGCGACGCCTCGGCGGTGGTGAGCGCGCTACTCGATTCGGGAGAAGCCGGTTCGTAGGCAGCGGAGCGGCTGGCTCGGGCCGACCTCTTCGCTCCGGCTCTGATGCCCTTTGAGTGCTCGAACATTATCCGCCGACTTGAACTGTGTGGGCTTGTCAGCGCCGACCAGGCAGTCCAAGCGCACGCCGATCTGGTGGACTTGCCTATCGACCTGTGGCCCTATGAGGTGTTGGCCGTGTGATATGGCAGTTGCACCCTAATCTCACGAGTTACGACGCGGCCTACATCGCTTTGGCCGAGGCGCTCGGACTTGCCCTCGTGGCGCCGGATCGGCGTATTCAACGAGCTGCCGGCATCGGCTGCACGGTGGAAACTGACCCGGGACCGGTGTAGTCGTGGGTGCCCCTGGCAGCCTGTTCCGGCCCGCCAGGCTGAGTAGGACGTCGGCTGCTGCCCTAGGGCCGCGCGATGTTCGCTCTGGCAGGAACCGTCAGTGCGGTCCAGTCACGGGAGTGGCGCCGCTGCCGGTGCTCGATTCGCCTGCACGCGTAGGGGTCCGGCGGTTCGTGTGTCGCGATTCCGGCGCCGAGCAGAATCGCCGGCTCGGGTGCGCCGTCCAGCCTTGCAGCGTTGCCTTCACGGCCTGAAGGCGTCATCGATGTGGCACATCGCGGGACGGGGTTACCGGCTGAATTCAGACCAGCGGGCGAGGTCGAGCGTGACGTGGTGGATATCGCTGTCGGAGCGCTGGTGTGCGGCGATCGTGTGCGGGTTTCGCGCCAGCTTGCGCTCTGATCGGTGCAGTTGGCGAATCGTCGGCTCGATCTTCACGACTGTGTTCCCGTGTACTCCTGATCCGTGTCACTTCTGACGCGATTGCGCCGCTGGTGTACCGCCGCCGCGGCGGTCTTGAAGGTCGGTTGCTTGGAGCAGGATCCCAGTCGGTCAGGGTCAGTTCGTAGGCCGCGCGGTGGTGATCACCACCGTCGGCGTCCCAATAGCCGTGGTGGAACGGGACGAATATGACGTCCGGCCTGATATTGCTGAGGCGTACTTTGGCGGTGATAGTGCCGCGGGGCGTGCCGACGTCGACCTCGTCGCCGTCGGTGATGCCATCGCGCTGCGCGTCGGAATGCGACATTTCCACCCATACCTTGGGCGCGGCCGCCTGAAGTTGCGGTGCCCGAGCGGTTTTCGTCCGGGTATGGAAGTGGTACACCGTGCGACCGGTGATCAACGCGTATGGGTACTTCCGATTCGGCGGCTCATGTGGCGGCAGGTATTCGGAAGCCTTGATGATGGCTGCACCTCGACGCGATCCAGGCACGCATAGCTCAGTATCGCTTTGCCCACTTTGGGTGCGAACCAGTGGTTACCGGGGTCGAAGATCTCGTCGTGGACGTCGATCCGCAGCACCGCGCCGGGTAGCACTGCGACCACCGCACGGAGGGTGTCGATGACCGGGAGCGGGTCCATGTTGGCACGCGGACTCTTGGCGTGCACACCGACGACGAAGCGCGCGCCGCGGTGACGTGGGCGGTCGATCCAAGCGCGGCTGAGCATGTGCGGGTGGGGGAGCACATGCGCGGATCGGTTCCATCGTCGCCGGACTGCCCGGGCGGCTCCCGGTGTCAGGGTGATCACGGTGTGTGCCGCAGCCAACAGCACGTCTTGCTGCTTGCGTGTGCGCCGGGTTCGCGATGGTGCGGGGTTACGCAGGTCGTGCACCCATGTACACGAGCGGCTTGTCGTGCATCTTCAGTTCCTGCACCACGTCGGTGAGAACTTCGGGGCTGATGGCATCGAAAACCGAAATGGACCTGGAACACGTCGAACCGCTGGTGATTGTCGCTGACCCAACCCGGTTCGAGCATCAGCGGCGGCCACCAGCCGCCCGGCACGGGCCGACCGTCCGCTGGCACCGGATCGTCAAGGCGCACAACGGGACCGCGCCGATAGGACTCGGGCAGGTGTCGAACGTAGAGGTGCGAGGCGGCCACAGAGGCGATGCGCAACGACAAGCTCCACGGATTGGTCATCAGGCTTGCTCGCGTGGGCTGTGCACAATCTGGGTGCGTGGGCAGGATGTGCGTCTGGCTCCCGAGCGGCAGCTTCCCCCGGTATTGAAGGATGCTGCGGACCGGTGCTACCCGTTGGGCGCCGGTAAAACAACGTGTCGGGCAGCCGCACGGCTATCCGAAATAGTCGCTCCACGATGGGCGTGAACCCACCGTGCAGCAGCGCAATCGCAGCACGTTTAGGGCTTGCGTGACGGCGCGGGTTGTGCGAGCTAGCAGAGTATCCGCCGGACGTGAACGATCTGTTCGGCACCTCATCGGTCGGTGGCATAGGGCCGGAAGATACCGACACCGGCGGGGCAGCCCGTCGGGCTGTCAGACGGGCGGCGCGTCATCAGTGATCGCGCGGTAACCTCGTGCACCGGCGCGGTCCACGATGGCACGGACCACGCCGAAGATCAGTCCTTGCAGGGCCGCTGCCGACAGGGCCGCCGTCGTCGACCTGTCGAGGTCCTTGGGATCGGGCGGGTCCTGGGCGCTGTCATCGATACGGCGCCAGAGCTGTTTGAAAACTGCTCCGGCGAGCAGTCCGCCGGACACGCTGGTAGCGATCGACAGCGGCACATACAACGCCTTGGTGGTCTTGCTCATGCCGTCGTCCTCCTAGATCGATCCGCGCGACCGCTGGCTGGCCGCTTACCGGCGACGTGGTTTGCTGCTTGGCGTCGGCCGCGCCTGCCCTGCGCCAACCAAGCCAGCCCCGTGCCCACACACAGAAGCGCGACAATTGTTGCGTCGGTGGCGAATCCGACGAGATGCAATGCGAATCCGGTGACACACGACACTAGCGCTGCGACGCCGGCGACGACCAGTACCGCACCCGGGGTGGCGCGCACCCCACCGCTGTCCTTGCCCACTTCACTTCCTCCTCTAAGACCGTCTGGTTCGCGCAATACCCGTGGCGGGGTGGGGCGAAACCGTACCGGGCGGAGCGTCCGAGGATCATCGCGCGCATCGGTGACACAGAAGACTCCGCGCCAACCCCGACCCCAGCGGAGCCACGGTGTGCGGACTCGGCCTCCGATGGTTGCTCTCCGGTCATTGAGAACGCCTGGTGGCATAGGGCGCGTCGATAACGTTCCGCGTTTGCGGGTTCGTCTCCGCGGGGTACACGCCATGCTCCTTGTTCACGCACCTGGAAGGAGGCCGAGGTGGCCGAGTGTCCGGCGCACTGGGGGTCCACGCGTCTAGTGCCGGCCGATCGGGTCGGGGGCTCCGATCGCGGTGGTAGGCCGTCTCGAACGCGGCCAGGCCGACGACCGCGCGATCAGGTGGACGCAGTGTCTTCGGCGGTGGTTTGGCCGGCCCGCAGTCGCGCTGCTGCTCTCCAGGTGGCCAATGGTGGTCCGCTCGAGCCCGCGGATGTCGGACGCGCCCTCGCACAAACCCCGACGCCCGTTCACCCCGCCAGCCCATGCACCTTCCCGACCCGGCTGATAGGCCGCTGTCGACGTGTCGTGCTGTGGCGCAGTGAGTTCGGCGCGCTGACGAGGCCGTGACGTCATGGATGTCGACCACCCCGAGCGAGACCAGCACTGGGATGACCAGTCCCGTGCGGAGACCGAAACCGAACGGCTGTACCGTAATTGGTCCACCCTGCTCCAAGAGCTGCGAGTGACACAGACCGGCGTTCAGCTGTTGACCGGATTCCTGCTGACCCTGCCCTTTCAGCAGCGTTTCGACCGGCTCGACGAACTGATGCGCGGCGTCTACGCCGCGACCGTGGCGTGTTCGGTCGCCGCGACGCTGGCGCTGGTGGCCCCCGTTGCGATGCACCGGGTCCTGTTCAGCCAGCACCGGCTCAAGACCCTGGTGTCGGCCGCGCACCGGCTGGCCTATGCCGGGCTCGTGCTGCTGGGTTTGGCTTTGGTGGGCGTGACGCTCGTGGTCTACGGCCGCGGTACCGCGTCCGTAGCCGGGGCCATCGCCTTGGGCGCCTTCGCCATCTTGTGGGTGACGTTGCCGCTTTGTCCTTCGGTCAAGAACGCTTGGCGGTGGGGCGCCGCCCGTCAGCCGCGTCGGCATCCCGGGAGTAGTTTGGGTCGCTCGCGAGTCGGCTGCTCCGTGCGCCGTGGGCGAAGTACACCACTAGGCCCAGCACCATCCAGACCAAGAACCGGACCCACGTCGCGGCGGGAAGGTTCAGCATCAGGTAGAGCGCGCTCAGCACGGCGAGCACGGGCACGACCGGGACGCCAGGGCTGCGGAAGGCCCGCTTGAGATCGGGTCTGGTGCGTCGCAGCACTAGGACCCCGATTGCGACGAGCACGAACGCGAACAAAGTCCCGATGTTCACCAGTTCGGCCAGCGCCGTCAACGGCACGAAGGTCGCTATCGCAGCGACGATCACACCGGTCAGCATCGTCGTACGCAAGGGGGTGCCAAACTGCGGGCTGACCCTCGCAAAAGCCGACGGCAGCAGCTGATCCCGGCTCATGGCGAAGAACACCCGGCTTTGACCGAGCATCAGCACCAAGATGACCGACGTCAGCCCGACGAGAGCCCCGAGCGAGACCACCGTCGCGAACGCGGGGCGTCCGACCGAGCGGAAGGCCTCGGCGAGCGGAGCATCGACCTTGATGTCGGTGTACTTCACCATCCCGGTCACCACCAAGGACACCGCGACGTAGAGCACGGTGCAGATCCCCAGCGAGCCGAAGATGCCGATCGGCATGTCCCGCTGGGGGTTCTTGGTCTCCTCGGCGGCGGTCGCGACGATGTCGAATCCGATGTAGGCGAAAAACACCAGCGCCGCTCCCGTAAAGATCCCACTGACCCCGAACGCACCGGGAGACAGGCCCAGATCCTGTAGCAGCGACGCAGTCGCCTTGCCCCCGCTGGCGGCGGGCGACCCCGACGGCGGGATGAACGGCGAGTAGTTGCTCCACTTGATGAAGAACAAGCCGGCCACGATCACCAGCAGCACGATGCCCAACTTGATGGCGACGAAGACGAAGTTGACTTGTGAGGAGATCTTGATCCCCACGCAGAGGACGACGGTGAGGATCAGCACGATCGCCGCGGCGACCAGGTTGTGTCCCTGCCCAAAGGCGAAGCCCGGGAGTGGGATGCCGGCTCCCTTCAACAGGTCGGCGAAGTAGCCCGACCACCCCACCGCCACCGTGCTCGCTCCCAGGGCCAGCTCCAGGATCAGATCCCAGCCGATGATCCAGGCGACTAGCTCGCCCAGGCTCGCATAGGAGAATGTGTACGCCGAACCTGAAACCGGCACCGTGCTAGCGAACTCGGCGTAGCAGAGCGCAGCCAGCGCGCACGCTAGGCCCGAGAACACGAATGAGAGCGCTATGGACGGCCCGGCCTTCTGTCCGGCCGCCTCCCCCGTCAGCACGAAAATGCCGGTGCCGAGGATCACGCCGACCCCGAACACCACGAGCTGTACCGGGCCCAGCTCCTTGCGCAGCTGGTGCTCGGACTCCTCGGTGTCGGCGATCGACTGCTCAACACTCTTGGTGCGCGTGAGGTTCATCGGTCCATCCCCGTTTCAGCTCGATTCGCCTGATGTCAGTACGTCACGACGGCGGCTCTAAGCCCGTATGCCCGTCGTGCACCACGCGAAACGTTCCGGTGAAGTGACGGTCCGTACCGATGCAGCTGATAACGGGCGGACGCCGACCGTGCCTAGCGCGCCGCCCGGGACGACGTTTTCGAAGGGCTCGCGAAGGTGCTGGCACACGTCCGCTGGACCGATCACCCACCGGCCGCGGAGTAGCCGTGGACACCGCTCGAAACTCCTGCTCCATCAGTGCGATTGGGCGTTAGACGGGAGAGGCGCTGTAGCACATGGGCTTCCGAAAGCACCGCGGCGCTGTGCGGCGATCAGTCGCGCTCTAGGGAATGCTCGCGCAGCCGACGCCAGGAACACAGCCGCCACCGCCACCGGGTCCACCGCCCCCTGACGGACCGCCGGGTATGGAGCCGCCGCCGCCGCCGGGACCGCCGCTGCCGGTCGGGCCGCTAGGAACGGAACCGTCGCCGCTACCGGGACCGCCGCTGCCGGTCGGCCCGCCGGGAACTGAACCGCCGCCCGAGGTGTCACCGGGAGCAGACGATGTCGGCGCCGGCGTCGTGCTGGTCGTCGAGCTCGTTGTGGTAGTCGTTGTGGTGCTGCTGCTCGTCGAGCCGCCACTGCCGCCGCCGCACCCGACGGCCAGCGCCAGCATCGCGACGCCGCCGAGCAGCGCAACCGTCACTTTGGGTTCGGACTTCATCAGTTACCCACTCTCTCCCCGTCGCGCAACTGATACCCCGAGCGCCGTTGCCCGAAACTCACGCACTGTTCGGGGAACCTTGACAGCGAGAACGCAAGCGGTTCAAAGAACTGGTCGGCGACGAGTACAGCGTGTAAGGATCTGCCGCCGCGGCTCGTCTGCCACGCGCATCTCGGACGCCGATGAGGCGCAGGCGGTTCTGGACGTCCCGGACCTTGATCCAACGCGTGGCCCGCAGTTGATGCCTAATCGGTGCGCAGAATGGGGGAGTACCGGCGGAAAGCTGGCGGTCCAGCAGATGCAGGCGTGCATCGAGCAGCCGTGCGCGCGGCGGCGGGGCGTCGGGAAACTCATTGGCCGAACTCGTCATTGGCCCGCTCCGGTGACGATCATCAGCGGGATCGCGGCCAGCGAGGCCAGCAGAATGATGACCAGGTAGACCGTGGCCGCCACGTTGGTGCCGGCGCCGTTGTCGTTGACGTAGATCAGGTCGACGTCGTCGCGACCTCGTGTCCGCTCGATCAAGCCCGCGAGGGGGTCGACAACCTTGGTGACTTCGGGGTCAGCGGCTCGGCATCCTCGTGGCGGTAGGCGTTCAACATGTCCACGACCAGCACTGCCGTTTGGTCATTTCAGTCATGTACCCATGCGTTGCGACGGCGAAGCCGCGCCGTAGCCTTTGTTTCCCGGGATGCGGCGATCTTGCTGCAGGAGGGAATCGTTAATCGGGCGTGGCTGGCAAGGACGACACGTCCAGCACGAAGGGATCCACCTCGGATTCGCGGTTGGAACCCCAGGTGGTGTCTCGAACAGCGGTCAGGCTGTGATGAGCTCGCCGCTCGTCATCTCACGCAAGGCGGTGCCTAGCCCCGCGCCGCTTCCCGGTGGCCGGGTCCGGACCGAACTTTCCCTGACACCCTCGCGGACACGAAACTTCAACTCCGAGTGCGTCTCAGGGGGATCGTAGGCGGTGGCGCGCAGCAGCTTGTCGGGCAGCGCCATCTTCGCGATCGTCCAGAACGACTGCCAGTATTGGCGTCCCAGCGATCCGGTGGTGTAGAGCAGATCATATTTGTCGCACAACGCGCGGACGCGCTCGGCTATCTCGACGTAGCGGTTGCTCGGCAAGTCCGGGAACAAATGGTGTTCGATCTGGTAGCACAGGTTGCCGCTCATGAATGCCAGCACGGGCCAGCGTGAAAGTTGGCTGAGCCCAACATCTGTCGCAAATACCATTCGGCCTGGGTCTCGTTCTCGAATTCCTCACGAGTGAATTTCTCGGCGCCGTAGGGGAAGTGCCCGCAAAAGATGACCATGTAGGACCAGTAGTTACGGATCAGGTTGGCCGCGATGTTGGCACGCAGGGTGTGCTTCCAGTTGCATCCGGTCAGCGGCGGGAAGACGATGTAGTCTTGGCCGACCTGCTTGCCGACCTTTTGCCGATCACCCGCAGATCCCTGCGGACCTCGGCCATGGACTTCTCGCCGTTGCGGACCTTGGACGTTTCCACGCCGTGCAGCGCCACACCCCACTCGAAAAGTGTTCCGAGCGCTAGATTGTAGATGGGATTGCCGATCATCCAGTGTTGCCACCGGTGGTCTCGGGTCAGTCGCATGATGCCGTAGCCGATGTCGTCGTCGAGGCCGACGACGTTGGTGTATTTGTAGTGAATGAAGTTGTGTGACTTCTTCCAGTGCACGCTCGGTGAGGTGGTGTCCCATTCCCATTCGGTGGAGTGGATCTCGGGGTCGTTCATCCAGTCCCACTGCCCGCGAGTGATGTTGTGGCCGAGTTCCATGTTCTCGATGATTTTGGCTAGGGCCAGCATCGCGGTCCCGCCGACCCAGGCCACCTTGTTGCGGCTGGCGAACAGCGCGATGCGCCCACCGGCAGCCAGGGCGCGCTGCAGGCCGATGGTCGCGCGGATGTAGCGGGCATCGTGGTCGCCGCGGGACTCCTCGATGTCAGACCGGATCGCATCGAGTTCGCGACTCAACTCCTCGACGTCGGCCTCGTTGAGATGCGGTAACGCTTAATGTCGGTGGTGGCCATGACTTCTCCTAGATCTTGAGGGCGCAGTCGCCGGATGCGGTCGACACGCAGGTGTTGATGCGGTCACCCGCGCCGTGTTCGTCACCGGACCGGAAGTCGCGGACATATCCAGCCTCCAGCGGCAGCACACAGGTCTGACAGATGCCCATCCGGCAGCCGAACGGCATCTGTATCCCGACCTTCTCGCCGGCTTCCAGAAGTGAGGTGGCGCCGTCGATGTCGATGGTCTTGTCCCAGATCTCGAACCTGACCGTGCCGCCCTCACCGCCCTTGTCGGTGCGGGCGATGGTGAACCGCTCCATATGCAGCTGATCGGTCAAACCCGCTTCGTCCCAGACACTGACGGCCGAGTCGAGCAGGGCCGACGGTCCACATACCCACGCCGAGCGGTCCTGTCAGTCCTCGACGACCTCGCACAGCGTTCCAAGATCCAGGTGTCCGGTCTCCTCGGTCAACACCAGGTGCAGCCGCTAGCTCGGCTCCTCGCGGTCGAGCTGACGCAGGTCGTCGTGAAAGATCACATCCGCGGCGGTGGGCGCCAAATGGATGTGGACGATGACGAACCGCCCCCTCTGTCAGTGTGCTGGGAAGGCGTCCAGCGCTGAACCGTTTCGGCTAAGCGCCAATCCCCGCCAAAGCCGAAAAATGACCGGCCGCGCTGGGCATATCGAACGGTGGTGCAGTAGCGGCAAAGTCGATGATTCGATACCACAACGCCGTGATGCAACTACTGCGAAATTTTGGTTCGGCAACCACCCCGCAGCCGTGCTTACACTATCTGACAGGTACCAACACAATTCGGGGAAGGCAAACACATGGGCGGACTGATCGGGGTCGATGCACCGTTGCTGGGCCTGTCGTCGGCGATCCAGGGCGCGAGCGCGGGATCGATGGCCGGGACGACGGCGGGCGCTGCGCCCGAGGTGACGGCGGTCCTACCACCTGGTGGTGACGCCGCATCGGCCGCTGCGGCTACCGGGTTGAGCGCACGCGGCGCGGCGACGATCGCGATGCTGACCGAACTCACCACCAGCCATGCCCTGTTTGCAGACACTGTCGGCGTCAGCGGGGTCAGCTACGCCGCTCAAGACGGCATCAGCCAGGTCGCGCTGTCGGTCGAGCAGGCGCTGTAACCGGGTTGGACCGCGGGCTAATCGATGGCAGCATTCGGCGACTCCGGTGCTAACCCACCGGAGGTCAACTACTGGACGCTGATGGCCGGTGACCACGGCGCGTCGGCGACCGCCGCCGCCGCCGCGCATCAGGCGCTGGCGGACACGCTGACGACCACGATGGGGATGATGGAGGGCAACGCCGCCTCCACGGCGGCCGGTGGCTGGCAGGGCATCGGCGGGGTGTCGATGCTTGCCAACGCCACCGAGATGACCGGCGTGATGAGCTTGGCGGTGGCCTGGCTGCAAGAGGGCTCGATGCTGGCGGCCCAGATCGTCGATGCCTACACCCTCGCGCTTGAGTCGATGATCCCCGGCGAGGTGTGCACCACCAACCGCGTCACCCAGCAGGGCCTCATCGACACCAACATCGGGCAGAACACACCGGCGATCATCGCGCTGGAGCTCGAGTACATGGGCCACTTCTGGACCCAGAACGCCTCGATGATGGCCACCTACCAGGCCGTGGTGAGCGCCGCGCTGGCCGCGCTGGCCACCCCGCCGCCGATCAACCCGGCCGTCGCCAACCCGGCCGGACCGCTGGCCGGAGTGGTGCAGGCCGGCTCCGACGCGGCCGCCGGTTCGCTGCAATCGGGGTTTCAGGGCGTCAGCCAGACCGCGGGCACCGCCGCGCCTGCGATGCAGGCGCCGGCCGGCGCCGCGACCGACGGCATGTCTCAGGCGATGAGCATGCCGATGCAGATGGTCGGCCAGCTGTCACAGTTCGGTCAGATGGCCGGCCAGTTGCCTCAAATGCTCGGGCAGGCACCCCAAATGCTCAGCCAGGCCGTCCAGTTGCCGATGGGCATGCTCGGTCAGCTTGGCAACACGGGGGGTCTTGGCGGCGCCGGTGCGCCGGTCGATGCGGCCAGCACCGCCACGCTGTCGCAGGCGGCCATGTCGACCGGCGGGGCGGGCATCGGCGGTGGCGGCGGTGGCATCGGCAGCGGGGGTAGCGGTGTCGTGCCGAGCAGCTTCACCAGGCCCGCAAGCAGTTTCACCGCGCCCAACGCGCCCAAGCTGCCTACCGGCTTCGGCGGAGTCAACGCCGCTCCGGAGCCGGTGGCCGGGTCGGCGCCCTCAGGTATGGGCTCGGGCGGGCTGTACGGAGCGCCGGCGGCGATGGGTCGCGAGGGCGCAGGATCGTCGACAGAGAAGGCACCGGCCCGGACGATGCAGCTCACTGCACGCCCGGCTACCGACGGGGGGCAGCGGCGGCGAAATTAGTGCACTGCGGGGCCTTTGGGTGCCCATAAGCTCGTAACCATCACCAACCCGACTATGAGGGGACGATTTCGACCATGGCAGACGTAGTTGGCAAGCAAGAGGTGCTGCAGGCGGCCCATAGCCTTGAAGACCTCCTGCACCAGACCACAACCCACTTGGCGGCCTACGGCAACCACACCCAGGATCTGCACGCATCCGGGATGCTGACCGGCACTGCCGGTCACACCAACGTCATCACGGGCTCCGAGATTCAGGACGCCATCACCAAGATCACCGCGCGCTGGACCACCGCGATCGACATGCTTCGCCACAGCGTGGGCAGCTTCGATAGCACCGATGTCGAAAGCGCATCCAACATCGCCCACGTCGCCGGCGGCGTCGGCGATTCCGGCCTGCGCTTCACCTGACCCGACCACCCGTACCACGAACAGGAGCTTGACTAGATGTCTGAAGAGAAGATCGCTTACGACCTGCCCGGCATCGGCGACTACGGCCACACCTTGGCGACGATCAGCGCCGAGCTGGACAACGTCATCCACTCCGCCAACGGCATCCTCAACGGGGTGGCGGAATACTTCACCACCCACCACGCGTCGGTGGCATTCAACGAGGTGCACAACCTGCTGATGCAGGGCATCGACGAGGGCAAGGACACGATCCTGCGCCACGGCCATGTGGTCGGGCAGGCCGCCGAGCATTTCAGCGGCACCGACATCGCCGCGGGGCAGTCGTTTTATTCCGTCTAAAGGCCTGTCGGACTTGACGTTCCGCTGAATGGGGGGCCGCCCGCCGGGCTGGTCCCCCATTCTCATGCTCGAGCTCTCGGGGGTGTGTGCTATGCCGTTGACCACGACGGTGGGGGGTGTCTGGACGCTGCAGGCGCTGCTCGGGGTGGAGACGATGCCTGCGGTGCTGCGGATAAAACCCTTTATCCCGTCGGTGCACGAGTCACTGATCGTGGAAACCACGGCGGGCCCGCTGCCGCTGAACCAGACCGGGGAATATCTGGGGTTGGTGGAAGCCGGCGTCATCGACGCCAGCGGGCACGTGGATGATGTTGTGCGCGACTGGATGACGGTGCTGGGCCGTCCGGGCCGCCAAGTGGTGTTGTCGATCCGCCGGCCCGCCGGTGAGGAGCAGGGCAGTCCGATTGTGCACGAACGCGTCGTGGTGGTGTGCCGGCATCGCCGGTGGATGGCGATGGCCGCCCGCGACGGCGACGAGGTCGTCATCGACGCCGTCGGGGAGGCCGACGGCCCCGACGAACAAGTGCAGCTGATGTGTGCCCCGCTGCTCGCCGCGCTCGGCCAGGCACCACCGGCGCCGATCGAGGGGGTCAACATTCCCGCCGAGCTGCTGGCATCGACGTTGGCACACACCGCCGCCTACGGCCGTGACGCGATCGCTGCGGCGATGGGCCGTCTGGGCCTGCAGCCCGCGCAGGCCGAGGTCCTCACCGCGGCCACGCGTCCCGACGAGTCGGCGATGGCCGTGGTCGCGGTGGTGGACCACGGCATCAGCCACCATGTGCACCCGCGGGTGCTGACCGTCGCCGACACCGACTACGGCCGCATCAGCATGACCACCACGGTGGCCGCCGACGGCAAGACGTGGATGAGCGTGTGGCCGGCCAGCATTTCCGCCCTGCACGACGACCTCGCCGAGCTGCTGGCGCTGCCGCGCGCGGCGTGAAAGCCGAAGTTGCGTGCACGATATCGGATCACGGTCAGCCGGATTGTGATGACTGATGCTTTGCGCAGGTGGGCGCCGGTAAGGTCGGCCTCATGGCGCTGAATATGACCTCGCGGTTGCAGGTGACGGCGCATTACTTCTGGAATCGCCGCAACGCCGCCGCGTTGAGTCATCACGGGGTACGGCTGGAATACGACCCCGAGCAACGGCGCAGTGCGGCACTGATTTTGGGGTTCACCTTCACACTGCTCGCGGTGGCGCTGATGTTCATCCTTTCGTGGTTCAAACCGGCGGGCCAGGTGGGTAAATCGGCCATTTTGGCCGATCGCGACACCGGCGCTGTCTATGTGCTCGTCGATCAACGGCTGCACCCCGCGCTGAACCTGGCCAGCGCCCGGCTCATCGCCGGACAGGCCAACAACCCGACCTTCGTCAAGGCCACCGAACTGGCCAAGTATCCGCAGGGGCCCACCGTCGGCATCGTGGGTGCGCCGGCGGCGATGCCGATCCGCACCGGCGATGCCTCGCAGTGGGCGGTGTGCGACACCGCTCCGGCCGCGACGGCAACGTCCTCGGCGGGTACTGCCCCGGTGGTGACCGCGATCGCCGGGCCGCTGAGCGTCGGGCAGCGCTCGGCGCCCCTGCGGATGCCCAACGCGATCCTTGGCCGCTACAACGGCACGTCCTATGTGATCTGGGACGGCCACCGCTCCGAGATCGACTTGTCCAACAAGGCCATTGCGCTGGCACTGGGTGTCGACTCGAGCGCCCCGGCGCCGATTCCGTTGTCCAAGGCGCTGTTTGACGCCCTACCGGCCACCGACCCGCTGGTCAGCCCACCCGTCCCGCGGGTCGGTGAACCGTCACCGTTCGACATCGCCGCCGGCGCCGTGATCGGCTCGGTGTTGTCGGCTCGCGACCTGTCCCAGCCGGGTACCAACACCCTCTACGTGTTGTTAGCCAATGGTGTGCAAAGGATTTCATCGTTCGTGGCGTCGCTGTTGCGTTCGGCGAACTCGTTCGGTGACGTGGCGCCGCTGGAGGTCGCGCCGGATCGGCTGGCGCGGGTGCCGGTGGTGGAGAGCCTGCCGGTGTCGTTTTATCCCGCCACCCGGTTGCAGTTGGTCGACACCACCGTCGATGGCACCACCTGCCTGGCCTGGTCGAAGGGTGCCACCGACCACTCGGCGCAGACCACCGTGCTGTCCGGGCAGGGACTGCCGATCCCTGTCGGCGACGACCAGCAACTGGTGCACCTGGTCCGCGACGTCCGCGAACCGAACTCGGTGGAGGCCGATCAGACGTTCATCGGCAAAGACGCCACCAATCTGGTGATGACGACCAGTGCCGCCCCCGCCGCCGACAGCCGCGAATCCATGTGGTGGATGTCCGATCAGGGGGTGCGCTACGGCATCGAACTCACCGAAGACTCGCTACGGGCGTTGGGGGTTTCGCCGGCCACCGCCCTCCAGGCGCCGTGGCCGCTGATCCGGGTCTTCGCGCCGGGACCGGCGCTGTCGCGCGCCGACGCAATGACTCAACACGACACGCTGACGCCCGTCGTGGGTGCCGAGGCGCTGCCCACCGGCGGCGCGCCAAGCCCGGCGGGCGGGCCGTAGGTGAGAAATCGAGCGCTAGAAACGATGTGCGGATATTCAGCAAAGCCGCCGATAGGATGGATACAGTGACCGACCGCGAAAGCAGCAACGACGTGCCAGCTGCGCCGGACGATAACGGGCATGCCGAGCCGCCAACGCCCCCCGCGCCGAGTCGGCCGGCCCCGCCCCAGACACCACCGCGGCCGAACGTGCCGCCGCCACCCCCGCACGCGGCACCGGCTCCGCCGCCATGGGAGCGTCAGCAATCCGGGTTGGGGACGGCCGACGCGGATCCTTCTGCAGCGCATACTGGTTCGTACCAGGGCCCTGCGGGACCACCGAACTATTACGGTGTCGAGAGTTCGTCGCCGCCGCGACACGACGAGGGTCGCGGAGGACCCGCTGATGTTGAGCGACCGCCCGCACCTCCGCGTGAGGAACCGCAGGCGCAGCGTGCCGATCCCGAACGCTCCGGACCGCCAACGGGCGGGCGGTCCCTCGTACCGCCCGGCGATGGTCGCCAAGGGCCGCCGCCCGTCGACCGCGGTGCACCGGGCGAGGAGCGCCAGGGCCGCGGGCAGGAGACCGAGCGCGCGGGCCCGCCGGTGAGCGGACAGCATGATCCGCCGAGCGGTGACCGGAGCGGGGCCACCGAGGTGTACTCGCGCCGCGACTTCGGCCCGCCACCGTTTCGGGATACCGCCGAGGGCCGGACACCCCCTCGCGAAGCACCGCAGGCCCGCCCCGGCCGCCCCTCGGTGGCCGACCCGGGTCCGCAGCGGTCGGGCGGCCCTGCTCCGGCCCAACGCGGCGAGCCGCGCCCGTCGCAGTGGGCCCCTGCCCGGCCCGGGCCGGGTGAGCCGGGCCGCCGCCCCGAGCAGCGGGGCGCGGAGCCTGCCGCGGCGAGCCCGGGGAATTGGTCGTACTCAGATCAGATCCGCAGCAGCGAGCTGGTGCCCACCCGCAAGGTGCCGCCCTCGCGCGGCTGGCGCCGCGCCGTGCTCCAAGGCACCTTCGGGCTGCTCAACCTCGGGCAGTCCCCCGATGAGCGGCGCCAGGCAGAGCTGGAGGCCAAGGTCCGCTCGCTGCTGCGCGGCCGCTACAAGGTCGGCGTGCTTGGCAAGGGCGGCACCGGCAAGACCACCATCGCCGCCAGCGTGGGATCGATCTTCGCCGAGCTGCGCCAGGAGGACCGGGTGGTGGCCATCGACGCCGACACCGCGTTCGGCAAACTCGGCAGCCGCATCGACCCCAACGTCGCCGGTTCCTACTGGGAGCTGGCAGCCGACCAGTACCTGAACACCTTCGCCGACATGCGGACCCGGGTCGGCAACAACACCTCCGGGCTGTTTGTGCTGGCCGGTGAAACCTCCACCGCGCGCCGGCGGGTATTGGACGCGGCGATCTACCGCGAGGCCACCTCACGGCTGGACAACCACTTCACGATCTCCATCGTCGATTGCGGTTCGACGATGGATTCTCCTGTGACACAAGAGGTGTTGGCGGATCTGGATGCGCTGGTCGTGGTGTCCTCGCCGTGGGTGGACGGCGCGTCGGCGGCCGGTCAGACGATGGACTGGCTGGCCGAAAACGGCTACACCGGCCTGCTGCACCGCACCGTGGTGGTGCTCAACGACTCTGACGGCCACGCCGACAGGAAAACCCGCGCCACATTGACCGAATATTTCAGCCGTCACGGCCAAACCGTGATCGAGTTGCCGTTCGACGGGCACCTGCGCCCCGGCGGGGTGATCGACATCGACAACGAACTCGACCGGCTGACCCGCCGGCGGCTTCTCGAGATCGCCGCGTCGATCGCCGAGCACTTCCCGGCCACCACCGACGCGACGCGGGACCGCCGATGACGGCGGTTCGGCCGGGCTACCCGTCCCCGTCGCCGTCGGCCGGCGACGCACCGCTGGTGCCGTCGTCGTGCCGGGTGTCGATCCTGGTCGGCGACTCCCACCAGATCGACCTCGTGCTGCCCTCGGCGGTCCCGCTGTCTGCACTGGCCGACGCCACCCGCGACGCGGCGAACCGGATCCTGCGCACCCGCGGCGATGATGAGCTGGCGCGCGGCTCATACGAGTTCACCCGGGTGGCCGGCATGACCGCGTTGGCCGCCGACCTGTCGCTGGCCGCCCAGGGCGTCGCCGACGGCGAGCTGCTGGCGTTGATTCCCGCCGGGGCCGCGCAGCGCTACGGACCCAACATCGAAAACGTCTCGACCGCGCTCGCGCGTTTCGCGCAGGAGCATTTCCCGGTCGTGTCTGCCCGCGATGCGGTCGCGGTGGGCGCGGCGCTGACCGCGACGGCCTTGGCGGTGGCGGCTGTGATCGTATGGCGGCTGCGGTGGGCCAGCGACGGCAACTGGGTGCCCGCGGCGGTGTTCGCCGCAGCCGCGGCGGTGCTGATCGTCGCGGCGTTGGTGTGCTCACGCACGGCTGCGCAACGTTCCGTTGTCGACGGCACCGCCTGGGCCGGTCTGCTCGCCGCCGCGCTTGCCGGGGCCACCGGCCCACACGGCGCCAATCCTTCTGCCCCGCACGCCTTTCTAGCGTCCCTGGTGACGATCGTCGGCGCGTTGATGCTGGCGCGGTTCACAGGGCGACATCAGACGGTGGCCGCGGCGGTGATCACGGTGGCGGCGGTGGGGTTGGGCGCTGCGGCGGTGCGGATGTTCTTCGAGGTGCCAGGGCAGCGCATCGCGATCGTGATGCTGATCGCCGTGCTAGTGGCCGCACGGGCGGCGCCAACGATGGGGCTGTGGATGGCAAAGGTGCCGCGGCAGAGTTTCGGCTCGATCACCGGGCGTGACCTGTTCGCCCGCGCGCCCGGCCAACCCGAGGACACGGTGTCCCCGGTCGAGTCGGCCGCTCACGACGTTACATTGCGCGGCGAGCAGGTCGCCGAGGTGGCGCGGCGGTCCAACCGGGTGCTGACCGGAACGCTACTGGGCGTCGGCGCGGTGGCGCTGGTGTCGTCGTGGTTCGCCATCGCACCGGGACGCGGCAGTCAGTGGCCGTCGGTCACCGTGGTCGCCGTCATCGCGCTCATTCTGGTGTTGCGCGCGCGGGCTTTTCGGGACCGGCGCCACGCGATCACGGTGGTATGCGCGGCGTCGCTGTCGCTGATCGCGGTCCCCGCGCACTACGGGCTGCACGCAGCGCCGACGGACACCGCGACCGGGCTGTGGGCTGCCGGCGCGGTGCTGGCGGTGGCCCTTGCCGGCCTGATCGCCGGTGCCACCGTGCCGACCCACATCTTCTCCCCACCGGTGCGCCAGGTGGTGGAGTATGTCGAATACGTCCTGATGGCACTGGTGATTCCGTTCTCCGCGTGGGCGATCGGGCTGCTGCACTACATCAGGTATCACTGATGCGCGCACGCACGACTGCGGCCGCGTTCGGCGCGATCGCACTGCTGTCGGCCAACCTCGTGGCCCCACCGGCCGCGCTGGCCGTCGCCCCTCCGGTCATCGACCCGGGCGCGCTGCCGCCCAACGACCCGCCGGGTCCGACCGAGGAGATGAAACAGAACAAGGCGTGCGTAACGCCGGTGGTGATCGCCGACCCCGACGTGGGCCAACCTCCGCCGGGCAACGCGATGCTCGACATCAGAGCTGCCTGGCAGTACTCCACCGGCGCGGGGGTGTCCGTCGCGCTCATCGATACCGGGGTGACCCCGAATCCGCGGTTTCCCAGCCTGTTTCCCGGCGGGGACTATGTGATGGGGCTGCCGGGCGGCGGGCTGACCGACTGTGAGAGTCACGGCACCGTCGTTGCTTCGATCATCGGCGCCGCACCGTCCAACCCGGCCGAGAAGCCCACCCCACGCCCGGCCGGCGCCGGGGCGCCACCGCCGCCGCCCGATGTTCCAGCCAACCCGGCACCGACCGTCGCCCCACCGCCGCCGCCGAAGGCCTCGACGGTGACCGTCACCGCACCACCACCACCACCACCACCCCCGCCTGCCGAGCCGCCACCAGACACCCCACCGGCGGCCGGCCCTGGTGATCCCGGCGGCCCGCAGCCGCTGGTGGGTGGCCCGCCGCCGGGCGGCCCCGACGGCGTGGTGGGAGTGGCCCCCGACGCGACGCTGGTCTCCATCCGGCAGTCCTCGACCGCATTCGGGCCGGCACGCCCGGACCCCAATGACCCGGATCAGTTGCGGCGCAAGGCCGGTGACATCCTGACGCTGGCCCGCGCGATCCGCCACGCCGCCGATCTCGGCGTCAAGGTGATCAACATCTCGGTCGCCTCATGCATCAACGCCGCGACCCCGGTGAACCAGGACGCGCTGGGTGCGGCGATCCGCTACGCCGTGGTGGACAAGGACATCGTGGTCGTGGCGGCGGCCGGAAACCGCGGGGAGACCTCCGATTGCGGGCAGAACCCGGCGTTCAATCCGTTGGATCCCCACGATCCCCGCGACTGGGCCGGCGTGCGCACCATCGTATCCCCGGCGTGGTTCTCCGATTACGTGCTCACCGTCGGCGCGGTCACTCCCGACGGGCAGCCGCTGCCCGATTCCATCAACGGGCCGTGGGTGTCGGTGGCCGCGCCGGGCTGGCGCATCATGGGGCTGTCCAACACCAACGGCGCCGCGGTCAATGCCCAGCCCGATCGCGACCCTGGATTGGGCAACAATTTCTGGGGCACCAGCTTCTCAGCCGCCTACGTGTCCGGAGTGGTCGCGCTGGTGCGTGCGAAGTTCCCGAATCTGACGGCGCGACAGGTGATGCGCCGCATCACCGAGACCGCCCACAACCCGGCCCGCGGGGTGGACAACGCAGTCGGGTTCGGCATCGTGGACCCGGTCGCCGCACTGACCTTCGACGTCGACGCGGGCGACCCCAAGCCCCTGGAACACCTGAGGGCTGACCTGTATGTGCCGCCCGCACCGCCCGGACCCGACCTGCGACCCCGTAACACCGCCCTGGTCGGCGGGGCCGCCGTGCTGGTGCTGGCCGGGACCATCGCGGCGGTCGTCGGCGTGCGAAGGCGGATGTCGTGAAGGAACGTGTGCTCGGCGTACGCGCGGCGCTGCCCGTGGTGGTGGGGACCGAGATCATCGCCATCGGTGCCTTCATCGGGCTTGCGCCGCGTCGGTTCGGCTGGTGGCCGGCCGCGGTGATCACCGCGGCGGCGTTCGTGCTGATGGTGGTGACGGTGTACCGGCGCAACCTGCCCGGCTGGATCGCCGCGCTGATGCGGTGGCGCTCACGGCGGCGCCGGCGCGAACAGGCCGCGGCCGCCGTCGATGTCACGCAGGGCAACATCGTCTGCGGGGTGCGCGTCGATGCCTACGAGGCCATCACGATGGTGGCCATCACCGGGCGGGCGTACACCCCAACGTTTTTGCGCGGATCGGCGGTGTCGCTGACCACGAACGTCCTGCCGCTTGATGTGCTCACCGGACTACTCGACCAGCCCGGCGGGCTCAAACTGGCCGGCATCGACGTGGTGTCCTCGGGGCAGCGGGTGCGCCGCGGCGCCGGCTATCCGCCGCTGTATTCGACGTTGCTGGCCGACCGACCCGCGGCGGGGCGGCGCGATACCCGCCTGATCGTGCGCCTCGATCTGACCGACTCGGTGGGAGGCCTGTCGTATCGCACGTCGATCGGTGCGGCTGCGGCGGCCGCTACCGAGCGCATCATCAATGCCCTTCTGCAGGAAGGGATCCGGGCTGGCGCCTTATCGGCGGCGGAGCTAGACGCCGCGTTGGAGGAGCTGTCCGCCGGGCTTGCCGACGCGCCGCAACCGCCCGCACCCGGGGACGAGGTAGACGGAGACGTTGACGCGCGGGTGCCGGCCTTGGCCGGGGCTTCCTCGGGTGCCAGCAGCGCGGGGCGTCGTGGTGTCGGCGGGCCGGCACGGCGAGCGCCCATCGATGTGGGGTGGCGCACGGTCAATGCGCGCCCGGGGCATCTGACGACGTATTACTTTTCCCCGCAAGACATCACCACCGCTGCGCTGCATCAGATGTGGGCGCTGCGCAGCGATCACGTCGTGCAGGTCACCAGCCTGTCCAAGCGGCGCCGCGTGGCACCCGACGGTGGTGGGCCGGTGATGGTGTCGGCGATGGTGCGCACCAACGACCCGCAGCGTCCGCAGCAGCCGCCCACGCTGTATCTGAATACCCTGCCCGGCGACCAGTTCGACGCGGCGCTGCGGGCGGCGCCGATCCCGCGGCCACGGTTGCGGCTGCCGCAACGGGCGTTGGGGGATCCTGACGAGTTGGTGATCCCGATCGGGCCGACCGGCATCCTGGTCGGCGCCGCGCTGCGCGACGACCCGCACGCGACTGTCACGATCCAGCGCGACGACATGATCATGTGGGCGCTGACCGACCCCCAGCGCGCCACCCGGGTCGTGATGGATACCTCTGACTTCTACGTGCGCCAGCTGTTGCTGCGCGCCGCGGCGGTGGGAGAGCGCATCGCGATCTACTCCAACTCACCGCAGCGCTGGGTTGCGTTGTCGCAGCCCAACATCGCTATCGTCGAGCGGCGCCGGGCACCCGAGTTCGTCCCGACGATCATCGTCAACGACCGTCCGGTGGCGCTCCCTTCGACGGGTCTGTCATCTACGGTCGTGGCGTTGGGCCAGGCTGATCGCGGCCCCGCACCCGACATCCGGTTCGTGCAGACCTCGCGCTCGACGGTGCGGATCACCTCCGGCGCTTACGATCTCGACGTTGCGATCGTGGCGTTCCGGCAGGAGCAGGCGTGGACGGGATGAGGGTGGTGTGGCGCCCGTTGTCAGTTCTCAAACTGGATGTCATCGTCTCAATTTCAATGTCATCGCGATGTCATAAATGACACGAAAGTGAGAATCGGGGGCCAACACCTCGCGGACGGCCTGGCGGCGGGGCGCCGGGGCCTCGGCGTGGGTTCCGTCAACACGGTCTCGAAATAGACGAGTTATGAGAGTCTCGAAAGTCAGTCGCAATTCCTGCCCGGCTCGGTTGCCCCGTGAGCGGATCTGGTCGAGATACGAACTATCGCAGGCCGATCGATCACCGTTAACGCGTTACCGCGGCATGGGGCGTTAGGCCGGAGTTCAACACATCGGAAGTGAACACTTGGGTGCCCGTGGTGCGGGTGCCGGACGTGGCTCCGGAGCCGGTCGCGGGGCAGGAGGCGGCGCCTCGCGTACGGGCGGTGCCTGTCGGACGGGCTGCTGCCGGGCGGGCGCCTGTGGAGGAGGCGCTTGGTGGACGGGCGCCTGTCGGATCGGGGCCTCTGGAGCAGGAGCCTGGACCTCGGGAGCCGGAGCGTGCTGCGCCGGTGGTTCCGGAGCGGTCGGCTGCTGCGGTGGCTCTTGCTGTATCGGTGTCGCTGGGCGGGTTCGCGGTTCCGATTCCGGCGCCTGCGGTACGGGATTGGCCTGGTGAGGCGCCGAGTCCTCGCCGGGAGGAGTCACCGCGGGGTTGGGTGGGGTCACCGGTATCTGTTCGGCTGGTGGCGCCCCGGCGGGGTTCGGAGAGCCAGCCTTCGGCGGGATCGCCGTCGGCGCCGAGGAAGGATTGGGGTCCCTTCGCGGCGCAATGTTCGCCGGTGTGGGCTCCGGCTTTCCCCGCGGTTGGGCGACTGTCGGCGGTGTGTAGACGGGCACCGGCGAAAGCTTGGGTGCGATAAACCCGGGTGACACCTTCGACGGCGGCGTAGTTGGCACGGACGCCGTCAATGCCGGTGGCGCAAAGGATGTTTGGTGGTCTGCTGCGGGCGTGGCGGTTCGCTTCACAAGTGTGGACGGTGGCGGCGACCCGATGGAGATGGTGGTCCGCGGCGCGAGTTCCTTGGTGAAGTCGCGGGCGGATTTGTCCGCGAGGTCCTTCATCAGTGACCCGGAGTTGCTTGTCGCCGTGTCGTGTAAGATGAACTGCGCCAGTGAGGCATTCAGGTTCACCACCGGGGACGAGGCGTGGATGTCGACGTCGGTGACTGACTTGGTGCTGGTCGACGCGGTGGCCAGCGGTGCCCAGTCGCGCTTGCGCGGATCGTGCCAATCCCGGCTCATGTTCCAGTTTTGGTACAGGTTCGGGTTGAATCCGTGGGCGAGGTCCCACTGCGTGCGGTGGTACACCGGGTCGTCGTTCTGGAACTTCCACTGGTAGTACTGCTCGTACGGGTGGTGACTGTTGTACCAGTCCTGATTGCGTGGGTCACCGGGGTGATCGCGGCGTTGGCCCCATTCGTTGGAGCCGTCGCGGTCCCCGCCGTTGCGGTCGTAGCCTGCCCAGTTGTAACCCGACCAGTTGTAGCCCCAGCGGTCATAGCCCCATCGGTCGTAGCCCCAGCGGTCGTACCCCCACCGGTCGAAGCCTAGGAAGTCGAATCCGTACTGGTTGTAGCCGCTGAGGTCGTAGTTGTACCAGTCGGTTGGGTTGTAGCCGTAGAGCTGTCCCCACGACGGGTCGTAGTAACCCAGGTCGTCGAGGTTCGGTGTCAGCGGAGGACCGTAGGGCTGCGGCCAGCCGTCCGGAGGGGCATCCGGAACATCGGGCGGCGGTGAGACGAAGTCGTCGGGTGCCACGCTCCCGGACTCATCCGAGATCGGGTATCCCCAGGTGGGCGCGCTCGCGCTCGTCGGCGCCGCATCCGGTGTCTGCGGCGGGTTGCCCGGGTCGGCGGCCGGCGGAGGTGGTGCTGGCAGCGCAGGCAGTTGCTGCACCGAATCGGGCGTGTACTGCAGAAGTTGTTGTGTCAGTTGCAAATAGAGGTTCTGCAGGCTGGTCCGCTGAGGTGATGGTGACAGGTAGTCCAAGTCCTGCTTGGCCTGATTGAGTGACGTGCGAGCGTCGGTCAGCTGATCGGGCGTGGGCTGCTGCCCGCCGCCGAGGATGTCCTGTGCCTTCTTCAGATCGTTGACGACAGCGGTCAGGGCGACGTCTTGCGCATGCTCGGGAAAGACCGCCTTCTCGGCACCCCACAGAGCGCCTCCCGGTGAGGTCTCGTACGTGGCGCCCAGTACACCCGCGACGAGTAACACGGCCAATCCGCCGGCGACGGCGGTCTTGCCGCGGCGCGAGCGCGGTATCAGCCTGCGCCACCGTGACGCAGGCTCGGCCGACGGCATTTCGTTCTCGCGGGCGGGTGGAGGACTGGGAGTCGTCATGCTGACCTCCTCGACGACGACCGGTGGCCGTGGTCGCGTCGCTTGCGACCGCGCGATTTCGGATGCTTAGGTGTTTGTTGCCTCCGGCCGATACGCATGCCCGCTAGTACTACTAAGCACAACTAAAATCTACGTATTCCCGCCACGCACACCCACCCTCCCGGCGGGGTTCATCGTCAAGCCACAGCTCTCGCATAGAGACACACAGGAAGCAGTCGGCGTGGCCGACGCCAGGGGAACCCCCGGACGTTCAACCGCCGCAGCTATCGTCAACTCTCCCAACACCTCTGGGCCGGCATTCCCGCCGGGAACCTCTGCTCGAAGACGGACTCGACGTGATGCTGGTCAACGCCCGCGCGGTGAAGAACATGCCCGGCCGCAAGAGCGATGTCTCCGATGCCGCGTGGCTGGCCGATCTGGGTGCGCACGGGTTGGTGCGGGCCTCGTTGGTGCCACCGCCACCGATTCGCCAACTGCGGGATCTGACCCGTGCCCGCACCGTGATCACCCGCGAACGCAGCCGGGAGGCGCAACGGCTGGAGAAGCTGCTCGAAGACGCAGGGATCAAGCTGACCTCGGTGGTGTCCAACATCACCGGCGTGTCGAGCCGGACGCCGGAATCCGGCCGTGACGGCACAGGCCGCGGCGACGCTGCACCTGATGACCCGAGGCCGGGCAATCCTCGGGATCGGAGCCGGGGAGCGCGAAGGCAACGAGCCGGATGTTGGGGATTCTTCGGCCTGTCAGGCCAGATGAGTGCAACGGGCTTGGGACTGACAGGACCATGTCGATCACGGCGTTGGGGTGCGAAGGTTCTCATACAGACGGTCGCGTCGGTGAGGGTCTGGTACGGCACCGAAGGGGACACACCACCGGGATTGATTGGGGGTACGCATCGATCCGCTGGGACGCCTTCCTAAGCGGAGTGTTCCGCCGCGGTAACCGCACTGAAGTTATTGAGTGGAGACGGAGGCGCGCAGCTGATGCACCCATCGTCGACCGTACGGCCCGGGGTTTGCATACCGCGGCTGCTCGCCGTCACGGTCATCTTCCTCGCCGCATGCAGCAGCTCGACCAACTCCGGCTCGACCAGCACCACCGCGGCACCGACCAGCTCCACGGCCCCAGTCACGGCAGCCGGCGCGGATCTACCGGCACTGGTCCGACAGGTCGAGCCCTCGGTCGTCACGGTGCTCACCACGAGCGGCCTGGGCAGCGGCATAGTCTATAAAGCCGACGGCACCATCGTCACCAACGCGCACGTGGTCGCCGGGGTGCAGGACGTCACCGTTGCCCTCGCCGACGGGCAGCACGTGCCGGCAAAGGTTCGTGCCGCCGATGAGGTTTCCGACCTCGCTGTCATCCAAGCCGACCGTACGGGACTGCCCGCTGCGACATTTCAGAAACCGCTGCCGCAGGTCGGTGAACTCGCCGTAGTCATGGGCAGCCCGCTGGGATTCGAGGCCACGGTCACATCCGGCATCATCTCGGGACTACACCGCCAGATCCCCGGGTCGGCTTCCGCCGGCGCACCGCTGGTAGACCTAATCCAGACCGACGCCGCCATCTCGCCGGGTAACTCTGGGGGTGCGGTACTTGATGCGCGAGGAGAAGTTGTAGGTATGAGCGTGGCCTACATTCCGCCGACGGCGGGTGCGGTAGCCCTCGGGTTCGCCATCCCGGCCGCGACCGTCGTCGACGTCGCCGACCAGCTGCTGGCCACCGGGACCGCCCGCCACGCGTATATCGGTATTCAGCCCGCCACCCTGACCCCAGAAATCGCCCGGCTGCTGGGAATCAACCGCACCAGTGGTGTGGTCGCCATGCAGGTCGCGACGCCAAGTCCGGCGGCGGAGGCAGGCATCCAACCGGGCGACATCGTCATCGCGTTCAACGGTCAGGAAACCGCGACGGCGGAGGAGCTTATAGCGGCACTTCGCGGCACT
>JAOPVX010000114.1 GCA_025965975.1 Mycobacterium sp.
ATGAGCCTAGAGTCAACCAACTTCGGGAGTTCCGACAACTGATGCTTGGGCGAGAATAGCTCGAGCAGCTGCGATTCACCCGGAAGTGGGTAGAGCGAGACACTGATGGCCAGGCCACCTGCGACGATAGCCGCACCAACGGCGCGATTGGCGGATCGCTCGCGTCCACCGTCATGCCCTCCCCTCTTAGGTTGCGTCATCAAGGAGCGCGAAGGACATGTCTGGTCGGGCATTAATTTGCCCTCCCTAACGTCATCTGGAGCCACTTCTGGTCTTCCGGGGGAAGCGTCGATGCTTCGCGCACGGTGTCTATGCTTTCGGCACCACACGTGTTCGGCCGGCCGTCAAGTGCGAGCGCCTCGCGTAAGAAGCTATGTGCCGCAACCACTTCGCGAGGAGTTGCACGCGGGTTCACCAGCAGGGTGGCTGTGGAGTCGATGGCTGAGCGGGCATACTGCGCTTGTCGGTGCCCATCGGCCCGCATGAACGCTTCGCGAGCCTCGTTGATATCGTCCCGAGCCTGCGCGAGAGCTTCGGATGCGGTGGGTTCCTCAATCGTCAAAGTCGTGGGCACGGACCACTCCGTCCTAAGCGGGGAGTCGACGGATCCTGACTCGGTCGTTCCGGCGGGTTCATCGCATTACTCCACCGTCACTGATTTGGCGAGGTTGCGGGGTTTGTCGACGTCATGCCCCAGGGCCAGCGCGAGAGTGCGGGCGAGAATCTGCAGCGGGACAGTCGTTTCGAGCGGGCCCCATGGCGCATCGGGACCGTGCACCACGGGTACCGTGCTGCCCGCCGAACCGACGCTGATGATGCGGCCACCGCGAGCCTGTACTTCGGCGACGTTGGCGGCCAGTTTGGGGTCGGCGTTGTCGACGACGACAACTGGAGTGCCGGTGCTGATCAGCGCGAGCGGCCCATGCTTGAGCTCACCTGCTGGGTAGTGCTCCGCCCACCGGTAGGCGAGTTCCTTGAGCTTGAGAGCGCCTTCTGCGGCATACGGCAGCCCGGACCCCCTGGCGATGAAGACGAATCCGCTCGCCGTGGTCAGCTCCTCGGCGATCGGGGGCACAACACACTTGGCGACCGTGCTGGACGCGGCAAGCTGATCCGGCAGGCGCCGAAGATCGTCGACGAGTCGGGTGGCGGACATAGCGCTGAGCCGTTTCGTGGCGACGAGGGCCGAGATCATCACGGCCACACCGGCAATGATCTGGCATACGAACGTCTTGGTGGCTGCCACCCCGATCTCCGGTCCGGCCGCACACGTCACGACCGCGTCCGCCCGACGGGCCAACGTGGAATGCGAATTGTTGGTCAGGGCCAACAGGGGCGGCTCGACCATCGTCTGGGACTCGATGGCCTGCAGTACGTCCGCGGTCTCGCCGGACTGGCTGATCGCCAAGCGCAGCGTACGAGCTTCCAGGATCTCCTCGGAGGCTTCGCTGCCCACACTGAGCGTCACCGGTAGCCCGCCGAGGCGGCGCACCGCGTTGCCGATCACGCGGCCGGCGTTCAGCGAAGTGCCGCAACCGATCACCTGCAGGCGGTCGAACGGCGCCAACCCCAGATTGGCCCACAGTGTTCCGTTCGCGATCCCGTCGCCAAGCTCGTCGAGCAGTCGAGCGGCGGCTGCGGGTTGTTCGTCGATCTCCTTGGCCATGTAGTCGGTGTAGCCGTTCAAGTCGGCATCGCGGCCACGCCAGGTGCTCCGAGTCATGGTCGGGGGCATAGCGTCGCCGCCTTGGTTGCGCCAGCGGTTGGTACTCGTCAGATCGACGACGTCGCCGTCGTCGAGGACCTGGAACTCGTCGGCCCACTCCGCGATCGCGGCGATGTCGCTGGTCGCGAAGTCCCCATGGCTGGTGCGGGCGATGAGCAGCGGGGAGCGGTGGGCGGCGACCACGATTCGACCGGCGTGTTGGTCCAGTACGGCGAGCGCCCAGGAGCCCTCGACTGGGGTGAGCGCGGCCTGCACGGCGTCGAACAGGTCTCCACCGACTTCTAGCTGGTCTTCGATCAGGTGACACAGGACCTCGCTGTCGACCGACGACGCAAACCGATGACCCGTCGTCGTCAGCGCGTGCCGCAGCCGGTCGGCATTCTCTATTATCCCGTTGTGCACCAGGTTGATTCGGCCGGTGCAGTCGATGTGCGGGTGCGCGTTACCTTCGGTTACCGGCCCGTGGGTTGCCCACCGGGTGTGACCGATGCCCGCACCGTTGAGCTCAGGCCCGGCCCATGCGCGCACCACCTCACCGAGTGTCCCGATTCGCCCGACCGTCCGCAGCCGCGCAACGTCGCCACGGGTGGTTCGCACCGCGACCCCAACGGAGTCGTAGCCGCGGTACTCCAGTCGGCGGAGTGCGGTGAGGAGGTAATCGATGGCTGGCGCATATGTTCGGCACGCGATGATGCCACACATCACCGGGTGTCCCGTCCCGAGCGCGCCGAACTGGTCAGCACGCCTTCGGCAAATGCGGAACACGTCGCTGCCATCCTCGCAAGCTGGCTTGGCCCTTGCGGTGCAGGCCGCTGCTGCCTGCCAACGGGCGCGCCAACCAACCGCATCCGGCCGATCACGTAGCCCGCACGCGTGGTTGCAATACCGACTGGAACGGCCATCGCGGCCGCGATATCAGTCCGTTGGCGGCGCAGAGCCTGACCGAGGATCTCCGTCGGTGCACCGGGAAAGTCGTCGATTGCAATCAGCCGCTCCGAAGTACGCGGGCACCCACGCGAACGGTGCGCGACCGGCGGAGGGCTGGTCACTGTGAACTCGCTGATGTGGCGGTTTGAGCCGGGCCCTCAAGGCCGCGGCGGTTCGACAGAGCCGGCGCGAGGTGTCCTGACAGCCCGTGCGCGCGGCGGCCGCGAAGGACGGTGCGCAGCACCCTGCTGCCATCGCGAATTGCATGGAGGTTCGATTTGCCCGATCGCCGCGGTAGCTCCAGACTTGGCACCTCCGCTATCCGCAGCCCAGCCTGCATTGCGCGCACCGTCATTTCGGCCTCGATTTCGAAACCCGTGGCCGACAGGGCGAGGAGCTCGAGATAGCGACGGTGAAACGCGCAGAAGCCGTAACACAGGTCGGTGAGATCGGCGTCGTAGAGGGAATTGAACACTCCGAGCAGGAATCGGTTGCCAAGCCGGCGGAGCCGGGTGATATCCAGCGACCCTCCACCGCCGATGAACCGTGATCCTTTGACGAAGTCGTAACCGTTCGTGAGGAATGCAGGTAGTGGCGGATCTCCTGTGGCGCCATGCCGCCGTCGGCGTCCATCATCACGATGATGTCGCCGCCAGCGGCCAAGAAGCCCGTCCTGAGCGCGCAGCCCTTGCCGGCCCCGTCCTGGGGCACCACCTTGATATCGGGGCGGTATCGGCGAGCAGTTATCAGAGTGGCGTCACTCGAGTAGCCGTCGACAAGGATGATTTCGTGCACGTCATCGGCAATTTGCTCAAGTACCCACCCAATGTTGCGGGCCTCGTTTCTCACCGGAATCACCAGGCTGACGGTCGGAGTCTGTTGAGGCACGGTTGCGCGCACTCGCCGGTTACGCGACCTGCCCGCGGCCGGTGCGAAAACCGCGATGTCGTCTTCAACAGCGGGATTCACCAACATCGTTGGAGCAGAACCGCTTTCAAAACCATTCCCGGACGATAAATTGGTCATGTCTTGATTCCAGACTGTTCAGAGTGGTTGGCAGAGACCTGCCGAGAACGCCGATTGCTGTTCTCCGATGTCGTTGAAACTGGTCCCGCCACATGACTGCGCTGCACCCCCGCTGGCTGTGGCCGATATGGGCCGCTGTCACCGAGGGCGAGAACGCTGAACGTACTTTCCTCTGCAGCCGACTGGGGCGTCGGCAGGGCCGCCGGGCGCGCCGATGCGGACACTGGCGGAGGCCGTAGCGAAGACGTCGAAGCGGAACGGGTTGGGGCGGTGGCCCGGGCCGGCGCCAATTCTGCTGACACAATCGGCCCCCTTCCGCCTCGACGGGCCACGCAGCCAATACGTCGCTACGGCTATCGCTCTATAGATAGCCATTCGGCGTGTCGTTTTGGTTTCCCCCGCTGCGATGGCGTGACGTTACCAAGCGGTAGGGAGGCCGAGCAAGCAAATTTTACGAGGTGGTTGAATCGGCAAGAAAATCGCCCAGTCTGTACCGTTCAAGGCAAAGTTGGTCCTGCTTTTTCAGCAGGTCAAAAACTTATCCCGTCGTCAATATGCGTCCCCCGTTCGACGTACCTGTCATGTGGACATGTCCGCTCGTAGCATT
>JAOPVX010000159.1 GCA_025965975.1 Mycobacterium sp.
GATCGCGGCCACCGGAGACCCGCGGCCCCGTGATCGCGAAGACCACACCGCCGAACATGACCACGAAGCCGATCACGGACAGAATCGGGAAGCTGCCGATCATGGTGGCCTTGAACGCAACACCGGAAACCAGCATGGCCAGACCGATCACGAAAAGTGCAGCGCCCTGCAGACGGCGCCGAGCCGAGGGTGCGCGCAGCGTCCCACCACGAACGCTCGACGCGAACTTGGGGTCCTCGGCATAGAGCGCGCTCTCGATCTGGTCGAGCATGCGCTGCTCATGATCTGAGAGTGGCATCCGTCCCTCCCTTTGCCGGCCCGGCCATCTACCTGTTCAAACTCGTGTACGCCCGCATTTACGGGCACCTAACAGTCATGATACGAGGTCGATCTGCGCCGTACCACCTAGTTCGTCGCTCGATTCTATGACGGGCGCGGTCGCTGCGAGCCAGCACCTCACTCAACCAATAATGGTGTGGACGACACGGCTTCACACCAGGAGGGCAACGAGAAGTTGGTGACATTTCTCATCGGTCTGTCGCCGAGCGATATGCAACGCCGGCTCGGTGACGCGCTCGCGGTGTATGTCGACGCCATGCGCTACCCGCGCGGTACCGAAGACCAGCGCGCATCCATGTGGCTCGAGCACACCCGCAGGTACGGCTGGAAGGCCATCGCGGCCGTCGAGGTTCCCGATCAACAAGACATCGCCGTTGGGGCATTCCCGTCGCAAGCTGTGGCCCCACCCGCGCAAGCCGGGGAACTGTCGGCGGTGGCGTTAGGCGCCGCGCCGATGCTCGGCGTCGCCTACGGCTACTGCGGCGCACCGGACCAGTGGTGGCAGCAGCAGGTGGTGCAGGGCCTGCACCGGGTCGGCACAGACAGAATGCGGATCGCCGAGCTGATGACGAACTATTTCGAGCTGACCGAGCTGCACATCGCGCCGCGGGCGCAGGGCCGCGGCCTCGGCGAGGCGCTGGCCCGACGGCTGCTCGCCGACCGCGGCGAGGCACACGTGCTGCTGTCGACGCCGGAGACCAACGGCGAGGCCAACCGGGCGTGGCGGCTGTACCGGCGGCTCGGGTTCACCGACATCATCCGCGGCTACCACTTCGCCGGCGATCCGCGCGCCTTCGCGATCCTGGGCCGGGCATTGCCACTGTGACACCGCAGGGTCTGGCACGATGACCATGTGCCCGCCCGCTCCCGCCGGATTCGCACGCGTGCCGTTGCGTTGCTGCTGCTGCTCGTCGTGCCGATGGCGGTGGGCTGCGTAAGGGTCAGGGCGTCGATCACCGTGTCGCCCGACGACCGGGTGTCGGGTCAGATCGTCGCGGCGGCCAAACCTCGCAACGCCGACGACAAGGGCCCGCAGCTGCTCAACAACCTGCCGTTCGCGCAGAAGGTGGCGATCTCCGACTACAACCGCGACGACTACGTGGGCTCGCAGGCCGTCTTCTCCGACCTGACCTTCGCCGAGCTCCCCCGGCTGGCCGACATGAACCGGGACGCCGCTGGCGTCGACATCTCGCTGCGCCGCGCCGGCGACCTGGTCATCCTCGAGGGTCGCGCCGACCTCACGTCGCTCAACGACCCCGAGGCCGACGTGTCGCTTTCGGTGTCGTTCCCCGGCGATGTGACGTCGACCAACGGGGACCAGGTGTCGTCCGACGTCGTCGAATGGAAGCTGCGGCCCGGTGTGGTCACCGCCATGAGCGCCCAGGCCCGCTACACCGACCCCAGTGCGCGCTCGTTCACCGGTGCGGCGATCTGGCTTGCCGTCGCATCGTTTCTGGTGGCCGGGATCATCGGCGGGCTGGCGTACATGAGCCGGGACCGCTCGTCGCGGCTGACCTAGACCCGGATTGGCAGCGATTGGCCCTGGTGGATCGCGGCCCTGACTTGGTACAAAACCCGTCGCACGCTCTACTCTGAATGGCACTCGGGGGCGAGTACACGACTTAACTCATTGAAAGGGGCGCCCGCTGAGCGTGGATGCAGCGGCACCGTCAGCCGTCGAGTTGGCCAGCACCATCACCGGCCAGTTGCGAGAGTACCTCCGCGATCGTCGCAGCGACGCCGCTTACATCGGCACCGACTATGCCGAGCTGACCGCCGCGCTCGAAGAATTCGTGCTGCGCGGTGGTAAACGGCTGCGCCCTGCGTTCGCCTACTGGGGCTGGCGTGCGGTGGCGGACCCGGGCGAGGATCCCGTTGATCGGTCGAGACTGCGGCTGTTCTCGGCGTTGGAGTTGCTGCATGCGTGCGCCCTCGTTCACGACGATGTGATCGACGCCTCGGCCACCCGCCGCGGCCTGCCGACCGTGCACCGGCTGTTCGCCGCCAAGCACCGCCGCAGCAATTGGCACGGGTCGTCCGAGCAGTTCGGGCTGTCGGCGGCGATTCTGCTTGGCGACCTCGCGCTGGTATGGGCCGACGACATCGTCGCGACCACCGACCTTCCGGTCGACGCGCACCAGCGGGTGCAGCGGGTCTGGTCGGCCATCCGCACCGAAGTACTTGGCGGGCAGTACCTCGATATCGTCGCCGAATCCAGCGGCGCCGAGTCGGTGGCGTCGGCGATGACGGTCAACATTTACAAGACGGCGTCGTACACGATCTCCCGGCCGTTGCAGTTCGGCGCCGCGGCCGCCGCCGACCGCCCCGACGTGCTCGCCGCTTTCCACGAGTTCGGGACGAGCCTCGGCGTGGCGTTCCAGCTGCGCGACGACGTGCTCGGCGTGTTCGGGGACCCGGCGGTCACGGGCAAGCCGTCCGGCGACGACCTGCGCTCAGGCAAGCGCACGGTGCTGCTGGCCGAGGCCGTCGAGCGGGCCGAGAAGGTGGACCCCGTCGCCGCCAAGCTCCTGCGCACGTCGATCGGAACCGAGCTGTCCGACGCCCACGTTAAGGAACTGTGTCTGGTCATCGAATCGGTCGGTGCGTTGGCAGCTGTCGAGGAGCGCATCGACGCGCTCACCCGTCGCTCCCTGGAGATCCTCAACGCCGCGCCGATCGACGTCACGGCCAAGGTCGGCCTTTCCGAGCTCGCCAGATTGGCCGCGAACCGGTCCGCCTAGGAGCATGACAACCCCGACGCCGATGCAGGCCCCGAAAACCGGGCCGGCGCATCATCTTTGGAGGCTGACGTCCTTCGCGACGTCGCCGCAAGCACGGCCGGCACTGCTGGGCGCATTGGGTGCCGTACTGATCACCGCCGGCGGCCTTGGCGCGGGCAGCACCCGGCTGCACGATCCCCTACTGGAGTCGCTTCATCTGTCCTGGCTTCGGTTCGGCCACGGCCTGGTGCTGTCGTCGGTGCTGCTGTGGATAGGCGTGGCGCTGATGCTGATCGCCTGGCTGTGGCTGGGTCGCCGAGTGATCGACCGCACCGCAACTGAATACACGATGGTGGCGACGACCGGATTCTGGCTGGCGCCGCTGTTGCTGTCCGTTCCTGTGTTCAGTCGAGACACCTACTCGTATCTGGCGCAGGGCGCACTGCTGCGCGACGGCTTCGACCCATACATCGTCGGCCCGATCGACAACCCGAACTCGTTGCTGGACAACGTGAGTCCAATCTGGACGACGACGACCGCACCGTACGGGCCTGCGTTCATTCTGGTCGCGAAGTTCGTCACGATGCTGATCGGCAACGATGTGGTGGTCGGAACCATGCTGTTGCGGCTGTGCATGCTGCCCGGCCTGGCCCTGCTGATCTGGGCGGCGCCGCGGGTGGCCCGCCATGTCGGCGCCAACGGTGCGGCCGCGCTGTGGATCTGCGTTTTGAACCCGTTGGTGATCATTCACCTGATGGGTGGCGCGCACAACGAGATGCTGATGGTCGGTTTGATGATGGCCGCCCTCGCGTTGGCATTCAGCGGTCACGACATCTGGGGCGTCACACTGATCGCCGTCGCGGTGGCCGTGAAGGCCACTGCGGGACTGGCACTTCCGTTCATGGTGTGGGTGTGGGCGCGTCATCTTCGACGCCGGCGGGGATACGGACCGGCGAAGGCATTCGCGGTGGCCACGGCCGCGTCGACGCTGATATTCGTCGCGATGTTCGCCGTGTTGTCCTGGCTGGCCGGCGTCGGCTTGGGCTGGCTGACGGCGCTGGCGGGGTCGGTCAAGATCATCAACTGGCTGTCGGTACCGACCGCTGCGGCGAATCTGATCAACGTGTTCGGCGGCCTGCTGTTCCCTGTGAACTTCTATGCCGTGCTCGACGTCACCAGGATCATCGGGATCGCGATCATCGCGATCTCACTTCCGTTGCTGTGGTGGCGGTTTCGCCACACCGACCGCGAGGCGCTGATCGGCGTCGCATTGGTGATGGGCGTGGTGGTGCTGTTCGTTCCTGCCGCTCTGCCGTGGTACTACTCCTGGCCCTTGGCGGTGGTGGCAGCGCTGGCGCAGTCGCGGCCAGCGATCGCGGTGATCGCGGGCGTTTCGACGTGGATCACGGTGATCTGGAAGCCCGACGGCGCGCACGGCATGTACTCGTGGATCCACGTGTCGCTCGCCACCGCATGCGCTGCGGTGGCCTGGTATTCGCTCTACAAGGCGCCTGAGCCTAGTACGCCACCACCGCGAGCGGTCAATATCCCAGCGCCTGGGCCCGACGCACCACTTCCCTGGCCTGATGCGAGTGCAGCGCATCCACGGGCCGGGCATTAGCCTGCTGTTCGGTCGTGCCGTCGCGGCTGATGGTCAGTGACGGGTCGGGTGTGAACAACCAGCGCACGATCTCGGTGTCGCGGTAGCCGCCGTCGTGCAGCACCACGAGCAGCCCTGACAGGCTCTTCACCACGTGTCCGGTCTCGTCGAAGAAGACCTTCGGCACCACCACCGCACCCTCGCGGCGCACCGCGACCAGGTGCCCTTCCCGCAGCTGTTGACGCACCTTTGTGACCGGAATCCCGAGCAAATCGGCGACGGCGGGCAGGTCGTAGACGTCCTCGCCGGGGTCAAGAACGTCGTCGGCGGCCGGAATGCTGCTCACCGCACCGAGTCTAGGGCGAATCGGCCGGCTCGTAACATGTCTTCGGTGGAGGCCCACCAGCAATCTGACCCGCTCGTGGGGGCCGTGCTGGAGGGGCGCTACCGCGTCGACACGATGATCGCGACCGGCGGCATGTCCGCGGTGTACCGCGGGCTCGACCTTCGGCTGGACCGGCCGGTGGCGTGCAAGATCATGGATTCCCGGTATGCCGGCGACAGCCAGTTCCTGACCCGGTTCCAGCGTGAGGCGCGGGCTGTGGCCGGACTCAAGGATCCCGGCCTTGTCGCGGTCTACGACCAGGGCATCGACGGCCAGCACCCGTTTCTGGTGATGGAGCTCATCGAGGGCGGCACGCTGCGCGAACTGCTGCGTGAGCGCGGGCCGATGCCACCGCACGCCGTCGCCGCAGTGCTTCGCCCTGTGCTCGGCGGCCTGGCAGTGGCGCATCGCGCCGGGTTGGTGCACCGCGACATCAAACCGGAGAACGTGCTGGTCTCCGACGACGGCGACGTTAAGATCGCCGACTTCGGTCTGGTCCGGGCCGTCGCCGATGCCAAGATCACGTCCACCAGCGTGATTTTGGGCACAGCCGCCTACCTCTCACCGGAGCAGGTCAGCACCGGCGATGCCGGGCCGCGCAGCGATGTGTACTCCGTTGGCATCCTGGCCTACGAGCTGCTGACGGGTGCCACTCCGTTCACCGGCGATTCCGCGCTCGCGGTCGCATATCAGCGGATCGACAACGACGTCTCGCCCCCGAGCACGGTGATCGGCGGCGTGCCACCGCAATTCGACGAGGTGGTGCTGCGCGCAACCGCGCGCGAACCTGCCAATCGATACTCCGACGCCCAAGACATGGGCGCCGAACTCGACGCGATCGTCGACGAACTTGGCCTGCCGCCGTTCCGGGTGCCCGCCCCGCGCAAGTCGGCGCAGCACCTGTCGGCCGCGCTGCACCGCAGCCACATGCAGGCCAAGCAGGCCACCACCGACAGCCCCGTCAGAGCGCCTGCTGTTCCCGCACCCGCGCCCCGACAGCACACAAGGGAACTCACCCGCGACGACTGGCCCCAGCCGTCGATCGGCGACGAGGACGACGAATATCACAGTGTCTCAGGACATTTCGCCGGCATCGAGATGAGCGAGTTCTACTGGGCGCGACAGCGGGCCAAGCGGGCACTGTTGTTCTGGGTGATCGCCGTGCTGACGCTGGCCGGCCTCGTCGCCGCCGCCGCGTGGACGGTCGGCAGCAATCTCGGCGGGCTGATCTCTTAATCGCGGAGCATCTCCGCCCGATCCAATCGCGGAGCATCTCCGCCCGATCTAATCGCGGAGCATCTCCGCGACCAGGAACGCCAACTCGAGGCTCTGCTGGGTGTTCAACCGGGGATCGCACGCCGTCTCGTAGCGACCGGCCAGGTCGGAGTCCGAGATGTCCTGCGCGCCGCCGAGACACTCGGTGACGTTCTCGCCGGTGATCTCGACGTGGATGCCACCGGGATGCGTGCCAAGCGCGCGGTGCACCTCGAAGAAGCCCTGCACCTCGTCGACGATGCGGTCGAAGTGGCGGGTCTTGTAGCCGGTCGACGACTCGTGGGTGTTGCCGTGCATCGGGTCGCACTGCCAGATCACCTGATGACCGGTGGCCTGGACCTTCTCGATGATCGGCGGCAGCAGGTCACGCACCTTGTTGTTGCCCAGCCTGCTGACCAGCGTCAACCGCCCCGGCTGGTTGTACGGATCGAGCCGCTCCACGTACTCGACCGCGAGCTCGGGCGTCATCGTCGGGCCGATCTTCACCCCGATGGGGTTGGCGATCACCTCAGCGAACGCGATGTGCGCGCCGTCGAGCTGGCGGGTGCGCTCGCCGATCCACACGTAGTGCGCGGACAGATCGTATAAGCGCGGCTCGGGCTCCTCGACCGGGAAGTCGGTCGACAGCCGCAGCATGGCCCGCTCGTAGTCGAGCACCAAAGCCTCGTGGCTGGCGTAGATTTCGGCGGTCTGCAGGTTGCGGTCGTCGACCCCGCAGGCGGTCATGAACGTCAGGCCGCGGTCGATCTCGGCGGCCAGCGCCTCGTAGCGGGCGCCAGCCGGCGAGGTCCGGACGAACTCGCGGTTCCAGTCGTGCACCAAATGCAGCGAGGCCAGCCCCGATGCGGTCAGGGCTCGCACCAGGTTCATGGCGGCGCTGGCGTTGGCGTAGGCGCGCACCAGCCGCGACGGGTCGTGCTCGCGGGCCGCGGCGTCAGGTGCGAAACCGTTGATCATGTCGCCGCGGTAGGACGTCAGGCCAAGCGCGTCGATGTCCGACGAGCGCGGTTTCGCGTACTGGCCCGCGATGCGCGCCACCTTGACCACCGGCATGCTGGCGCCGTAGGTCAGCACCACGGCCATCTGCAGCAGGGTCCGGATGTTGGCCCGGATGTGCGGTTCGGTGTTGTCGACAAACGTCTCCGCGCAGTCGCCGCCCTGCAGCAGGAACGCCTCACCGCGGGCGACGTCGGCCAGCAGGCCCTTGAGCCGCTCGATCTCCGCGGGCACCGTGACCGGCGGAACGCTCTCAAGGACCGTCCGCATCACCTTGGCCGATTCGGCGTCCCAGTTTGGCTGCTGCGCCGCCGACTTGGCCAGGGCGGCGTCCAGCCGATGCCGCAGGCCGTCCGGCAGCGGCGGCAGCGAAGGCAGCTGATCGATGGGTACGTCGACGGTCCAGTTCACCCGTCCATGGTAACCGGGCGGCGATAGGCCTTTTTACTCCTGCGCAGGTAGGACGCCCGTCGTCATCAGCCGAAACCGCAGCAGGTTGTGCCGGGCGTCGACCAGTGCGTTGTGCGCGTCACGCGGCCGGGGCGGCATCCGTGGCGAGCCTCGCTCCTCCCAGAACTGGCGCAGCTCACGGGTGAACCGCGGGATGGCCGGCGGCAGGTCGGTCATCGGGCCCCACAGCTGGCACAGCACCACGTGGTCGTACGCCCCCACCCAGGCCCACAGCTCGATCGGCTCGTCGCCGTCAACACCGAAGAAGTCCTCCAAATCCGAACGAATCTGGCGGCGCGAGCGCCACAGGCGCGACGCCGGCGACGGCAGTTTGGGTAGCACATGCCTGCGCACCCAGCTGCCAGCGCGTTCCGGATTGAATTCCGTTGAGATGGCGTAATATTCGCGGCCGTCGTCGGCGGCCACACCTATCGAGATCAACTCGATGGTGCGGCCGTTGTCGATGAACTCCGTGTCGTAGAAGTACCGCACGCCTAGGCCGCCGTCCGTTCGGGTGGCGCTGGGGCCGCGTGGATTTCGCGGTCCAGCTGCTGATCAACCTCGCGGTCGTCGGGAAAGTGCGGCTCGCCGGCGATCACGTGCTGCAGCCACAGCTTCGCCTGAACGACGGGCCTGCGCTGCTTACGTTCCCTTTCGAGCGTCTTGTGCATCTTCTTGGGCCGATCGCTGTACCGCCAGCGGGCCCACGGCGCGTGCGGCCGCGACAGCCGGATCGCGCCGATGAACAACAGCGGGGTGATGAACATGCCGACCAGCCCGGTCCACACCTTGCCCTTGAGCAGCACAATTACCGCCAGCGCGAGCGTCACGACGGCGACCGCGATCACCGTGGCGCGCGCCCCGAGGGAGTGGTCATAGCGCCAAATGTTGACATCGAAGAACGACAGCGGGTTCAGGCCAAGGATGAGCAGGCCCGCCACCGCCACCGCGGCGAAAACCGCGTCCACCGAGGTACGGCCGTCCTCCGACCAGTACACATCCTCGAGATGCAGGATCAGCGCGAACTCATCGAGAACCAGCGCCGCCCCGATACCGAAAAAGATTGCAGCCGCCGTGAATTCGGGTACTCCCCCGTCGACTGCCAATGTCACCATCGTCAGCCCGGAGACCATGACCAAGATCACCCCGATTACGACATGATGGATGTGTAGCGTGCCATGGCCGATGTTGCGGGGCTGCCACCATTTCTTCGGCGCGTCGCTGTTGGCATGCGCGCGGATGTACCGCACGATCGTGCGGGTCACGAAGAACGTCAGGAGGAAGGCGATCAGGCACCACATCAGCGGCAATCGCTGCGGCGGGATGGCCAGGTCGAACTTCAAGTCGAAGTTGAGTGCGTTGAACACGGGCGAAAACTTACGCCGACCTGCGCGTGTCATGGCACGGATACCCTCCGACTCGCCGGACGGCACCGATAGGGTGGTGTGCGACATGAGTACTTGGCGGTCGCCCGGCGGGGCTGGTTGGGGGCCAACGCTCGCCTGGCGGCTGTTTCAGCTGCTCACCGCGGCGGCGTTGGTCTGGGCGGGCTGGCGGCTGCTGGGCCACGCGCCGTACCGCATCGACATCGACGTCTACCGGATGGGCGGGCGGGCCTGGCTCGACGGCCATGAGCTGTATGCCGACGGGGCGGCGTTTCACACCCGCGGTGGTCTTGACCTGCCGTTCACGTACCCGCCGCTGGCCGCGGTCGCGTTCTCGCCGTTCGCGTGGCTGTCGCTAGCAGCCGCAAGCGTCGCGATCACCCTGACCACCCTTGTGTTGCTGATCGCGTCGACGGTGATCGTGCTGACCCGGCTGGTCGTGTGGCCACAGACGTCCATCACCACCGAGCCGGCGTGGCTGCGGCGATGCTGGCTGGCGGCCGCGATCGTGGCGCCCGCGGTGATCTACCTGGAACCCATCCGGTCGAACTTCGACTTCGGCCAGATCAACGTCGTGCTGATGACGCTGGTGATCGCCGACTGCGTGCCACGCCGGACGCCGTGGCCGCGTGGACTGCTGCTCGGGGTGGCGATCGCGCTGAAGCTCACGCCGGCGGTCTTCCTGCTGTACTTCCTGCTGCGCCGCGACACCCGCGCCCTGCTGGTGACCGCGGCATCGGCAGTGGTGGCTACCCTTGCCGGCTTCGCGCTCGCATGGCGGGACTCCTTGGAGTACTGGACCG
>JAOPVX010000428.1 GCA_025965975.1 Mycobacterium sp.
CAGTCCAGCTACATCGCTAACTACATCTTTGTTTGTAGTAGCGACCGCACTCCCCAAACGCTCGCGGGTGTCGCCGACGGGCTAAGTGCAGCGCGCAACGAACAGTGGTCGCGTGGGAGCGGGTCAGGTCAGGTCATCTACGGAACCCACAACGGCGCCGGAGCGCTAGCCGTCAGTTTCGACAGCCCGGCGCGAAACTTCTGTTCGGTCGTCGCCAATGGGAACGACGGCACCAACGGACAGGACGTATACGACCACTGGTTCCGGGATGCTCCGCTGTGAAGTCGGATGTGCAGGTGATTGGTGCGGCCGCGGCGAAGGACGCCATGGGTATCGAGTGCAGGGAGCCAGCGATGTTGGGTGCGATATCGCGGATCGCTGTGGCGGCTGGAATCTCAGCGGCGCTGCTGGCGGGGTGTGGCCACGATGGCGGCACGGCTGCGGCGCCAGCGACTTCGTCGAAACCGCCAGCGGTTGATTTGTCGACGCTGGACGCCGGTAAGTATTTGACGTTGCCGCGCAGACTGGGTCAGGTGGCCTCCGAGGACGAGGGCCGAATGGCGGAGGCGATCCGGATGGCGGAGGCGGTTGCCGATCCGACGAGCATCGACCCCACTTTGGTCGAACAGACCATTTTCGCACCGCTCATCACCCCGTCGGATGTCGCAGCGAACATCTCGATGACCGGCCAGGCTGTTGTCGCGCCCGTCCTCGCCAAGTACGAGATGGTCTCTGGACGATTGCTTATGGCGAATAACACCAAGGTGGACCCTTCGAGTTCGCAGCGGCCAGAACAAGACGTGAAGACTGTGTTGATAATGCTGGTGCGATTCCCGGATGCGGCAGCGGCCAAAAACGCTGCGGTCGAGATGGATGCGGCGGACTTCGCGGTCAGCCCGGAAAATGTCCCGGTGCCGGTAACGAAATATCCGGCGGCCCATGGGCATTGGCGCCCGACCAATCCATCGATGGCGTCCACCCTCGCGCATAACGACTTCGTCATTCATGTGCTCGTGACAAATCCGACTACGAATCTGGAGACGCTGACGGGGATGGTGGAGAAGACATTCGACCAGGAGATCCCGGAGCTGGACCGTTTTCAGCCGACCCCGGTGGGTCGGATCGCGAAGCTTCCCAAGGATCCCGACGGGCTTCTCGGCCGGTTGGTCGATCTCACCCCGGGGACCGAACCGACCCTGTCGACGACCGTGGCCAGCTATGGGCCCAACGGCGCCCGACAGGTCCAGAATCAACGCGAGATGAAAGACCGGGCGTATGAGAATGCCGGGGTCGACCAGGCGGCCGTATGGATCGACTCGAAGTTGGGCGGCTCGAGTCTGCTGCGCGCGCGTGATCGCGACGCGGCGATCAAGTTGATGGATGAGGAAATCGCCACGGATGTAGATATCAACCATCCCGTCGATGGTGTGCGGGGTCTTGCGGACTCGAAGTGCTTCGCGCTGAAGCCCGACTCATCGACGGACGCACCGGGGCTTCAGTTCGAGTGCTACGTGCAATACGACCGTTATGTTGCCGGCACGTACAGCGGCGATGAGGCGGACGCGCGACGACGCGCGGCCGCGCAGTACGCACTGCTGGCCACACCGTAGTTGGTAACGGCGGGTGGGTTGATCCCTTGCCGTTGACCGTCTGAGTCGGTCGAACCGGAAACCACACTGCGCCGATGGTGCCGGCCAGCGCCACAGCCGATGGCCCTGAACCCATTGCGGCTCGATACGCCGACCGCCGTTTCACGCGCTTTTCCGAGTCGAAGTCGCGCGCGGAGAGAAGTCGAAGTCGCGCGCGGAGAGAAACGGGGCAGAAACGTCGCCGAAAAAGTGTCGCCGAACGACCGGTTCGCGGCTCCTACCTATGCGAGCGCCCCGCCGGGGTCGCGGTCGCGGCCACACGGAAGGAGGTCGCGGCCACACGGAAGGAGAAGGTCATGATCACTCCGCACTCAGCGGGCCATGGACCTTCACTCACCTTGTGCGCGGCACCTCCAGACCTGGGGTCGAGTCAAACGAGCACCGTGCTCCCGCGATCGGCCACACCCGAGGCGAGTCGCCGGATGATCACGCTGCGTGGCAACCGCGTCGCGTACCGCGATGAAGGGGCCGGCGAAGTTCTGCTGCTGATCCACGGCTTGGGCGGCAGTTCGTTTAGCTGGCGCGCCGTACTGCCGAAACTGTCAAAGAAGTATCGGGTCATCGCCCCGGATCTGCCAGGCCACGGCCAATCCGACAAACCACGCGGTGATTACTCGCCAGCCGCGTTCGCCGCCTGGCTGCGCGATCTACTCGACACGCTCGGGATCCCCAAGGTGACGGTGGTCGGTCACTCTCTCGGCGGCGGGCTGGCGATGCAATTCGCGCACCAGCACCGCGATTATTGCCAGCGGCTGGTCCTGCTCAGTAGCGGCGGCCTTGGTTCCGAAGTGGGCCTGTCGTTGCGGATGCTGTCCCTGCCCGGTGCTCAGTTCGTGCTGCCCCTTCTCGCCTCCCGGCCAAGAATCGACGCGCGCACCGTCGCCGCTTTCAGCGAGCCCTCGACGGTCCGTGAATCGCTGTCGAATCGGCACTACCGGCAGGCATTCCTTCGCACACTGCGGTCGGTCGTCGACCGCCGCGGCCAAAAGGTCTGCGCACTGGATCGCCTGCATGTCATTGCGGATCTGCCGGCACAGATCATCTTCGGTGAGAGCGACCGCGTCATCCCGGTCGCACACGCGTATGCGGCTCACAACGTGTTGCCCGGCAGCCGTCTGGACGTCATTCCCGGTGTCGGGCACAACCCCCAGGTGCAATGTCCCGACGCTGTGGCGGACCTCGTCGACAACTTTGTATCCGGAACCGGTCTCGCGCAGCGCGCTACCACTGCGGCCTAACTCCCTTCGCTGGTTCAAGTGGCCTAGCGCCGCGTTTCGGCCGAGTCGAGTTGTCGCGTCCCGCCCGAACCGCCGGGGTTCGGTGGCGAGCGCATTTGGGCCCGCCTCTGTTCTGTGGCGATGGCCCGAAATCCTTAGCGGCAAAAACTGTCCCCAAGCGGGCCGGTCGGTGCTCTTAGTCGGTGAACGGGGCTCAAGGAGAGCACCGCCATAACACAGGAGTCATCATGACCATCGCTCTCGACCGCCCCGCCACCACCGCAAACATCGTGCAACCCGTGTCACGACCCGCGCCGCCGAAACGGGTGGTACGCCCCGGTCGAGCACTGCGGGTGACCACCTGGATCACGTTGGGAATAAGTTCCGCGATCTGGCTCGTCGGCATGGTCTTGCTGGCAGTGACCGCGGGACCGGCAGGATTCGCGCTGTGCCTCGGTCTGGCCGTGGTCCCGGTGCCGGTGGTTCTTGCCGCGTTCCGCTGGATCGACGGCGCCGAACGCGAACCCGCCAGGAACCTGTTGGTCGCGTTCATGTGGGGCGCCACCACTGTCGCCGGCCTGAGCATCGGGCTCGAGACCCTGTTGGGCGGCCAGTTGTGGATTACGGCACCGATCGTCGAAGAACTCGCCAAGGGCTCGATCCTGGTAGTGCTCGTGATGTTCGTGCGCTCGCAGTTCGACGGGGTCATCGACGGCATCGTCTACGCCGGTTTCGTCGCGACCGGCTTCGCCTTCACCGAAAACATCGGCTACTTCGCGAACGCCTACATGCTCGGACTCGCTCCCGCCGACGGAGCAGTCGCCGTGCAAGGCCAGGGCGACACCTCGGATGTGCTTATCAGCTTCGCATTGCGCGGGATACTTCTGCCGTTCTCGCATCCCCTTTTCACCATCATGTTTGGTATCGGCGTCGGACTGGCCGCCATCAGCGCCAAAAGGGCCGTGCGGATCATTGCTCCCTTCGTCGGCCTCGCCGTCGCGATCGGCTTGCACATGCTCTGGGACTACGTGTTGCTTGGCTCAAACCCGAGCCCGATGGTGCTGCTGGCGTATTTCGGCCTCTTCGCGATGCTGTTCTTCGCCATGATCTTGATCGTCAGCCGGGTACGGCGGCACGAACTGCGCAGCACCGAGCAGCACCTGCAGAGCTACGCCCGCCAGGGTTGGTTCGCCGAGACCGAATTGCCCGCGCTGTCCACCTTCAAGGGCCGCCGCCAGGCCCGGCGTTGGGCCGCATCGGTCAGCGGTACGCAGGGCAAACGCGCCATCATCGAGATCCAGCAGGCCGCTACCAAACTCGGGCTGCTTCGCCGCAAGCTGGCCGCCGGCCGGAGCGTTCCCGACTTCGCCACCCGCCAGCAGGCTCTCCTGGTGAAGCTGGCCGGCGCTCGGACGGTGCTAGCACTGTCCCAGTCGTTCCCCGCTGTCGGCGTCGCGGACAACCATCCGCGACTTCAGCCCGCCACTTAGGGGCCGCGGAACGATCGCGACGCGTGATGGTCCAGCGACATTGACCGTCTGGGCCGGCGAGGACCGCCGCAGGGTGTCCTCGCCGGCGCACTGTCTAGCTCACCGTGGCACGTGCTGTCGCCGCAGCACTCTCAGGCGCCGCTGAGCGAAAGTCAACGACCGAACGGGGGAGTGGTTCCACGGGGCGACCGCAAGAGTTCGCACCAAATAAGTGTCCCCCGAGACGCACCAGGTTGCTCATACCGGTGAGCGCGGGGACAACCCGCCGCCCACGACTAACCACAGGAGGACATCATGGACAACACCCACAGCGACCAACCCAGCCCATCGACGGCGAGGGTGCGAGCGCGCCGCCCATGGGCCATCACGGTGCCGGTGCTCGTATCGGCATTGTTTGGCGTGGCCGGGCTGGTCGCCGCGTTCGACCACATCCTGGTCGCCGTCGACTGGGAACATCGCTATCTGGCTAGCTACCTACAGGAGCACGGTCCGGCGCATGCCTCGCCGGTGTATCAGTACCTGTTCGCCGGGGTCGATATCGTGATCGCCGTACTCCTTTTATGGGGAGCAAACCGTGCCGCAAACGGCATCACCAACAAGATCCTCATCGTTGGGTGGTCGGCGCTCGCGGCCGATATTCTGTCGAACCTGTTCATCCGCGGCGATCCCGTTGGGGCCCTTATCAGCTTGATCCTGCCCATCCTGATGATCGCGCTTGTCCTCACGCGGTCAAGCCGAGGGTTCTTTCGAGCCCGAGCTCGATGACCGTCTAGTCCGCGCGTGGGCCGCGTCTACACCGCTGCGAACGGCATGCCCAGTGGCTGACAGAACGGGTTGACAGGCACTGTCGTACCTACGACGCTGTCGTACCTACGCTGTCGTACCTACGCTTTAAGGGTTGGGGTCAGAGCGGCGTCCACGATTCGCCCGTCGCGCGTAGCGATCGTGAGATTGCGCCGCGCGGCTTGGGCGACGATCACTCGGTCGAAGGGTCCTTGTGATCCCACCGGTAGACGCGCAGCCAATTGGTACTGCGTTAGCGTTCGGGGGCGCAGCGACACGGTAGGGCCGCAACAGAGGTTTAGTACAACCCTCCCGAACCGGAACCACCGCCTTGCTGCACGGGCAGCGGGCCGACCGCCGGGGGACGGGGCAACTTCGGGGGCGGGGGCTGGCTCGTGGTGCCGCCGCTGGGTTGACTTGGCGGCTGGACGGGCACCGGCTCGACCGGCACCCGCGGCGGTTGCAGCGACGGCGGCGCGAACACCGGGCTGCTCCTTACGGTCGGCCCAGTGCTGGCCGGGGGAGTTGAAGGAGCCGATTGGGGCGGCGGCGGCGCCGTCGGGACCGGCGCTTCTGTCGTGCTGACCGGATTCGGGACCACAACGGGCACCGGGACAGCGGAGGATTCTGCCGGCGGAGGCAGTATCGGCACAGCGGTCGGGGTGGACGAGGGGCTCGAGGGCCGGTTGGCCGCCGATGTCGGCGAGGGCGTGTCGGTGACGTTGACGGGCTTCACTGCCACGGCGTGGTGCTGCACGGCAATGGCCACCGCCGAGACTGCGATCACTCCGGCCACCAGGGCGGCGCCCCGCACCGCCCGCCGGGTCAGCTTCCGTCGCCTGCCCTCACCGTCAGGAGCAGCACTTGGCATGGCGCCGATCGCGGTCTCAACAGCACTCGGCGCGGCGCCGATCGCGGTCTGAACCAGTGTCGCGTCGGAACCCGTGTGCTCTGGTGTGGGGCCGGGGCCAGCCGGAGAGCTCAGCTGAATGCGATCCAGTGTGCGCTGACGCAGCGCGGCGGGCGCCGGTATCGCCATCGGTGCGGCGCCGAGCAGGGCGACGGGGTTGACCATTTGACGGCGCTGCTGGTCGCAGGTGGGGCAGGACTCGATGTGGTGGCTGATGCGTTTGCGCATCAGCACCGTGAACTTGCCGTCCCAACCGTCGAGAATTACGGCGAGTTCGGCGCACGCGTTGGCGTTGTTGCGGGCTGCGCGCGACACCAGCAAGGCGCCTAGTGAGCGTTCGACGGTTTCGCGCAGCCGCTGGGCCATCTTCTTGGCGTTGGAGCCGCTGACCCCGAGCGCTTCGGCGAGTTCGGCTCCGTCCAGGCCTTGGCGGTAGGCCAGTTCGTAGACGGCCCGATCGCGGTCTGACAGCCCGCCGGCGGCCGCGGCGATCAGATCGCCCAGCTCATTGCGCCGGACGAGCGTGGCGGGGCCGGGCCCGCTGTCCTCGTTCTCGGGCACCTCGTCAACCGCTCGTTCCCGGTTTCGTGCGCGGATGGAACGCAGTGCCTCGTGGCGGGCGATCGAATACAGCCAGGGCCGCAGCTTCGCGGGCTCGCGTAGTTTCGGCAGGCCGGTGGCGGCGATGCAGAACGCGTCTTGGACGCAGTCTGCGGCGGCCTCACGGTTGCGCAGCATGCCGATGCAGAAGTCGTGTAAGGGGTCGGCGTAGCGGTCATAGATACGGGCAAACGCTGCGCGGTCACCTGCCGCGGCAGCGCAAACCAGCTCCGCATCAGTGACGACGTCCCAGTCGGGCTGTGCGGTCATATTGGCTCCCTGGCTAGGGCTAACGGTGATGATAGTTCGAAGCGGTAGCGATTAATAGTGAACTGGCAAACGCTCATCGGATTGCCTGACTCGGCTGACACGGGCCAGGGTGCGCGGTGACTACGGGCACACTGGGTCGGGCGACCACTATGGTCGCGGCGCCCACGATGGGGCAGCAGGCGCGAGGCCGACCGGTCCGGGGATGGTGAGCCGATGGACAGTCGGCGTCACGGCCTTTTCCACCGCTCGCACCGGATGGCTGGCGGGCAGGAGCGCGACCGGGGCCGGGTCACCGCCAAGGGTGAGCACGGCGAAGCTCACTGCTGCCGCGACGATCCCGGCGGCCAGAGCAACGACGGCCAGGTCAACTCTGGTGCCTGCCGACGCTGACTTAGGGGTCGGCGTCGTTACCCGGTGATGGGCGGGCGCCGACGGGCCGGCGGACTGTCCCAGCGTCTTATGCGCTGCCCGTGGGCTGTAGGTGGTGGTCATGTCTGGTGCTCCTTTGTCTGGTGCGAAGCCTCAGGTGGGCGTCGGTCACAGGTAGGAGCGCTCAAGGGCGCATTGGTGACACTTTTCTGCGGAGCGTCTTTGTGAGCGGGTGGCCACAGCCGCGAGGCGATCGCGTGTACCCCGTCGAGTTCGCCCGGCGTAGGTCGCTGACCTCGACGATGCGGTTGCCAGCGCTGATCGACGGAGGAACCGGCGTCGACTGGTCGTCAATACCGTGGCAGGCGTTCTGGCCGTCGGCGTCGACTAGCTTCCTCGGGATTGCGGCACCGAGCTGATTGGGGTCGTGGGCGCCGTGGCGGACATGTCGGGGCGCGTTTCCCGGCTTCCAGAAACTCTCGACCGAAAAGTGTCCCGGCCGTCGCGGTTGGTCGCTCTAACAGTCGAACGCACCCCACAACGGGTTGCGGCAGCCACAAGGAGCTCACCACGATGCACGCGACCACTTCCTCAATCGGTACCCGCGTCGGCCAGTGGCTTGTCCGCCGCGATCGCCAGCTTCACGATTGGCGTCGCAATGAGCTCGTCCGCCTCGGCCTACGCCAATCCTGAACCCAGCGCGCCCGCCGTCGTTGACGTCAGCACGCCGCCGCCCGCCGACAACAGTGCGCCGCCCTCCGACGAGGCCGCGCCGCCCGCCGACAACAGCGCGCCGCTTACCGACGTGACCGAAAAGGAAAAGGAAGCGGAAGTGCACAACCTAGATCACCAACACTGTTAGGTGGGCTGGCACAAATAGTGCACAGCACCCGGCGCGGGCAGCCCTAGGCTGGTGATGACCAGATCTGGTGCGATGCGCGGGTGTGGGTTGCCCGCGTATCTGTGGCGCACTGTGGAGGGCCATGCAGACGACCTCCGATATCCCGAGCGATACCGAGATGGCTCGCCAACGGCGTGGTGCAACACGGTTTTTCTGGATGTGGTTGATCGTCGCTACGGCGATGTCGGTCACCGGCAATGTCGCTCATGCCGTGCTGCGCGCCGCGTCGGGAACCGTCGCGCTCGCGGCAGGCGCCGCATTGGTTATTGGGATACGGCGTTGTCAGAGTCGTCCGAATACGCCCAAGCAATGCGGGATAGGAGGTTGGCCGAAAGCCACTACCACCCCCCGAGGCATCGACGATCTGCGCGACGCTGAATTCGATGCGGGAGAAGCCAAGCCCATCATTGCCGCTGCCGACCGGTAGATCCGGGTGGATCTCCGCGAGACGCTGATGCGACACGCCGGGTACAACTCAACCGCGGCGTCAATGACGTCAACGTTGGTGAGCAATCGATGTCAGATACCTGCGGTTAGGGGTTGGCCTCAAATCTGTGCACGGACCACTCTCGATCTGCGAATACGATTAGGAAAGAGGGGTGATTCGTGCACAGAGAACGAGTCTGAAGCGACGACGACTATTGCTAAAAATCCGAGGTCCCCGGTGCCGCAGCTGATTCGCTACGTGTCCGGAAAGAAGGTTCTATGAGCGGCACACGGGAAGGCCCTGCGACCGTTGAGGGCATCACTCGTCGTGTCTCACGGTTTTACTGGGGCTGGCTGATTTTCGCCACCACCGTCTCGGTACTCGGAAACATCACTCACGCCGTCCTGGTCGCCCCGGGCGCCCTCAAGCTGCTCGCGGCTGTCGCGTCGGTCGTGCCGCCGGCATTCCTGGTGGGCTCGACGCACTCCGCAGCCCTTAGTTTGAGGGCGCGCCGTTTCGCCCTGACCTACGTATTGGGGCTGTCGATGACGATCGGTGTCGCGGCATGCGCGTTCCTTCTGTCGTTCGATGCGCTGCGCGGGCTGGCGGTGATCCTCGGGTGGCCGTCGGGCAGAGCATGGCTGTTTCCGATCGCCATCGACGTATCGATCTCCCAGGCGACATTCGGGCTGTTATCGCTGGCTCCCGCACGGGCGAATTCGGCGGCAGAGCAGTCAACCGCCGCCCTTGCTGAACCTGACAGCACTTCACCCGAACCCACAACGAACGGAGCGCGAAAGCCATTCCAGCGTGCAGCCTTTATAACGGTATGTAACGACGAGGTGGTCGATGTGGGCCACCCCCCGCGACAGGTACTCGCCTCGGGAGCGCCCGAAGCCGTTCCTGCGGTGGCGATGTCCGAATCGCCGCCGCCGTTGATCGCTGCCACCGACTCACCTGGCACCCGAATGGACATGTCTGAACTCCTGCGATGGAAGCCCACCGCGCATCAGCTGGTTCGTAATGGGACGACGTCAAAAGACCCGGAAATCGTCGCGGCTATCCTCGCCGAGCATGCTGCCGGCGCCCCGCCCAGCACCATCAGCCGCCGCCGCGGAGTCCATCACAGTACCGTCGGGCGCATCCTGGCCGGTGCCGCGGCCCTGGCGGGTTAAGGCACGCTGCTGGCGTCGTCGGAATCCCCTGTGCGGTCTGCGGTTTCGTCGTCCGGCAAACCCTCCGGGATTGGCCTGGACGATCGCGGCATCATCAACCGTCGGCGGGTGAGATGGACCCGCCTCCCCAAGGTCGGCATCTGCGGTGAAAACTACCGCGGCACAAACCAAATACTCGGACCGACACACCCGCAGACCGCATCAGTCGAATAGGTCCCGCGGGTTGAGGACCTCGCCGTGGGGTCCGGTCTCATACTTGACGAACCAGCGCTTCATGGCCCCTTTGCCCGGCTGACCCGAAACGATCTTCACCCGAATCGGCCACTCGCCGGTAGCGGCCAGCGCATCAACAACCATCCGACGCACCAACGACCGCAACTTGTGTTCAGGCGTGCTGGCAGGCAGAAGCACCGACAGGTAGCCGGTGCGAAACGCGGGCAGGTCGGCCATGGATCATTCTGACGTCAAATCGCTGGCGTCGCCCCGCCCGCGACGCCGGCATGCCGGGGCGAGCGGACCGTTGTGCATCGACTCTGTGAACCGCCGTCAATGGAGCCGTTTTCCTGCGCCAGGCGCAGGCGCCGTATCAGAGGTTCACCGCCTGGTCGGGCGGGTGTCGCTTCAGCGGCGCGAGTCCACTGCCGCCGCCAAGATCGCCATTCTGCTCGACGAGCACGGCACCAGGCTGCGCGAGATCGACGGCGTCGGACCCGTTCTGGCCGCCCGCCTGCTGGGCCGCACCGGCTCCCCAGGCAGGTTCGTCTCAGCTGCTGCGTACGCGAACTACACCGGCACCGCACCCGTGCAGATCGCGAGCGCTGATTCCTCTCAGCATCGGTTGTCCCGTTATGGAGACCGGCAGCTGAATTCCGCGATCTACACCATCGCGATGATCCAGATCCGGATGCCCGCCATCACCGGCCGCGCCTATTACGACAAGAAAATCGCCGAGGGAAAGTCCCCGCGATGTGCCACCCGGGCACTCAAACGACACCTCGCCGCCCACCTCTGGCGCATGATGCTCGCCGACGAAACGCGCACCGCACGAATGCCTTCGGAAGTAACCGCAACCGCCTATTTGACATTCAGAGCTTGGAACGGTGCGCCAAGGCGCACCCCACGGAATCCGGACTGCTGCCGGACTCCCGCGCAAAAAAAGCCGGGAAGTCCCGGCCTTTAGTTATTTGAAATCTGGTG
>JAOPVX010000438.1 GCA_025965975.1 Mycobacterium sp.
ATGCCGCCGCTGTTCATCTGTCTATGGTCCACCGGACCCCGCGGTCGGGTGTGTCGCCCGCACGCACACTCAGCCGCGGCGAAAACGTCGCGATCGATAGTGGGGACCGGATGCACCCGTTAGGGTGCTGGTCGTATGCCCCGGCCAGGCGCGAACCCGGCTCAAGGCAACCCGAACAGTATGCCCTAGATGTGGGGCCTCATCCAAATCTCTGGCCACGGGAAACCCGCGCCTACCTTACTTCCGAGTAAGGTAGGCCGACATGGCAGCACCGACCACCACGTATCGCATGTGGAAGCGCCTCTCCGAGCGGCCCGGCGGCACCCGGCTTTTCTCGGCTGCCGCGATGGTGCGAGTGCCGTAATCCGCGTCGATCGTGCCGCATGTGGTGCGGATGGAGCCTGGCTTCGCCGAGGTCACAGTGCCCAAGTGGTTCTTCGTCAAGCCTGTTGAGCTTTAACCACCGTCCCCAAAGGCGCCAGGGTCTCAGGCGAGCGCGGCTGCCAGCGCCTGAGTGTCTGGCAGGATGCGCTCCTCGACGACCTTGCCCCACACAATTCGGCCGAAATTCGTGCCGCAGTAAACCACCTGGCCGTTGCGGGTCGCGGCGTAGCGGGTGGCGACACGAGTCGACCAGGGGCCGCCCTCGATGATCATGTCCTCCACCTCGAAGCGCAGATTCGGAAGGCGGCGAAAGAGTTCGTCACGCAGCCATGCACGTTCCGCCTCGGCGCCGTGAAGATCCGCCGCCAGCTGGCGGTGGTCGCCGAGGTAGACGAAGTGGACGTCGTCGGCGAGTGGGATCTCGTCGATGCGCTGATCGGATAGCTTCGCCCACATGGCCAGCGCCTGCTTGCGCACAAACCAGCGATAGATCATTGCGCGACCGTACGTCTTCGGAGTGGCTGGCGAGGAGCTTTCCATCGCTTGTTCTTCGTCAAGGACGCGCTAGTAACCGCCCTCGGGAGGACTGAGCTCGAGTCGAACGCCGAGCAGCCGGATCGGGCGGTCGAGTTCGAAGAGGTTGAGAAGCTCAATCGCCGTTCGCGTGATGGCGTCGGCATCGATGCTCGGTGCTGCCAGCTTGCGGATCTTGGTGCGGGTGTAGAACGTGTTGGTGCGCACGGTGACCGCTACCCGGGTGACCACGCGGCCCTGGGCCACGATCTCGGTGAGCGTCTGCGCCGCGAGCTCGACTACAGCGGAGTCGATTTCGGCGCGATCGGTGAGGTCCTTCGCGAAGGTGATGACGTGGCTGCGCGAGCGCGGCACCCACGGTGCGGCGCTGACGTTACTGTCGCCGCCGCCCTTGGCCAGCAGCAGAATCCACAGCCCTGTCGTCGGGCCGAATGTCGACGTGAGCAGCGTGGCATCGGTGGCGGCGAGGTCTGCGACGGTGGTAATGCCCATGCCGGCAAGCTTTTTGGCGGTCTTCGGGCCGACACCCCACAAGGCGTCGACCTCGCGATCACCCATCACCGCCATCCAGTTCTCGTCGGTGAGTTGGTAAATGCCTGCCGGCTTGCCGAACCCGGTGGCGACCTTGGCGCGCTGTTTGTTGTCGCTGATGCCGACCGAACACGACAACTCCGTTGCGCCCGCGATGACTTCGCGGATCTGCTCGGCGAGGGCGATCGGACTGTCGACCTCGGCACCGACATAGGCCTCGTCCCAGCCCCACACCTCGACGGGGTGACCGAAATCGCGCAGCACAGACATCACGCCTTCGGACGCTTCGTCGTAGGCGGCCGTGTCGAGGGGCAGGAACGTCGCATCCGGGCACTTGCGGGCCGCGGTGCGCAGCGGCATCCCGGCGTGCACACCGAACTTGCGCGCCGGGTATGAGGCGCACGTGACCACCTTGCGCGGTTCGTTCGGGTCGCCGTTGCCGCCGACAATGATGGGTAGGCCGGCCAGTTCGGGCCTGCGGCGCACTTCGACCGCGGCCTGGAACTGATCGAGGTCGATGTGCAGGACCCACCGCTCGCTCATCGGCTCTTCGCTCGAGCGCTCATCGCAGTCATGTGCCGCAGAGCTTGCGCGCCACGCTTTCCCATGCGTCGCCGAGCTGCTCGAGTGTCTGGCCGCGCTTGGTCAGCTGGCGATGCAGATAGTCGGCGTCGAGCAGCGCGAGCAGTGCGAACGCCTGAGCATCGAGGTCGCCGGCAGTGTCTGCATCTTCCAGCAAGATGCGAATATGGCGGTGGTGCAGCATCATTGGCTCGTTGAACCGCATCTGCGGGTCGCGGTTGGCGTCCGAGAGCAGCGCGTGGTGGGCGTGCACGAACTGGTGCCGGTCGCGACCGTAGGCAAGCAGCCGGTCCAACGGTGGCGCACCCGGTCCCAGCGGCGGCGGGCCGAACATGAAGGCCTGTTGTTCGGCCTTCTCGTCCTCGTCGAGCAGCACGATCATCAGGCCGGCCCGGCTGCCGAACCTGCGGAACAGTGTGCCCTTGCCCACGCCGGCGGCCGCGGCGATGTCGTCGGTCGTGACCGCGTCGGCGCCACGCTCGGCGATGAGCCTGCGGGCGGCGTCGAGGAGCAGCGCTCGGTTTCGCGCTGCGTCGCCCCGCTCTGGTGGTCCAGAATCGGTTACCGGCAGGTCGACCAGCCGGTCGGAGACGCTCACCTTCGCCACTTTAACTCAGTTGGAATAAATCGGACCACGGTCCGGTTGCCGCGTGCAAGTATTGATCAGACCGCCGAAGGGAACGGGGACATGTCGGACATCAAGGTGTTGGTGCTGCTGGGAAGCCTGCGCGCCGCGTCGATCAACCGTCAGCTGGCCGAGCTGGCGGTGGAGACCGCCCCGGAGGGGGTAAACGTTGAGCTGTTCGACCGGCTGGGGGAACTGCCCTTCTATAACGAGGACATCGACAACGGCGACGTTCGCGAGGCGGTGGCCGCGCTGCGCAGCGTGGCCGCGGATGCCGATGCCACGCTCGTCGTCACCCCCGAGTACAACGGCAGCATCCCGGGTGTGCTGAAGAACGCCATCGACTGGCTGTCGCGGCCCTTTGGCAATAGCGCCCTGAAGGATAAGCCGCTGGCCGTGGTCGGTGCGGCGGGCGGCCGGTACGGCGGCGTGTGGGCGCACGACGAGACCCGCAAGTCGTTCGGCGTCGCTGGGCCGCGGGTGGTCGAGGAGCTCAAGCTGTCGCTGCCGATCGGCGCCCTTGACGGCAAGCACCCACGCGAGAACGCCGAGGTGGCCGCAAACCTGCGCGACATCGTCGGCAAGCTCGCCGCCGAAGTCGCCTAGCGTTTCAGCCCTTGGCCGCCGGCCGGGTCCATCGTGACCCGTCGGCGGCTTTGCTGTTACGTCACCGTGACGGTTCGGGTCGCGTTGCATGTCGGTACCCGGTGGTAAACCTTTTGCAGACGCGACACACCCCCTAGATGTGACGCGCGACACGCCGGGTGAGTCGGCGTCGAAAAGCTTACGACCAGGGAATTTCAAAAATGTTATTTAGAACATCTGGTATCCCTTCGCATTGTCGGACACCAGGTGTAGTGTTTCGAACACCGACAGACCCCCACGGTTCGGAGGCCGGCCGGAGCCAGGAAACCAGGCGGTGTCGGTTCTCAGACCCGCAGGGAGCGCGGGTCCGGACGGCAGGAATTTTGAGGGCCCCCGGGCCGCTGAATTTCAGCGAAGAGCACTACCCGACCAGTTGCCAGTCACAAGTTCGCAGAGGAGCCGTACCGCAGATGACCGTCACCGTGTACACCAAGCCCGCATGCGTGCAGTGCAACGCCACCTACAAGGCGCTGGACAAGCAGGGCATCGCGTACGAGAAGGTCGACATCAGCCTCGATAGCGAGGCCCGTGACTTCGTCATGGCGCTCGGGTATCTGCAGGCGCCCGTCGTGGTGGCCGGCAACGACCACTGGTCGGGTTTTCGGCCGGACCGGATCAAGGCGCTGGCCGGGGCGGTAGCGGTTACGGCATAACGGGGTATCCCGGCGGGTAAGAAGGAGATAACGATGAGCAATCTTGTCTACTTCTCCAGCGTGTCCGAAAACACCCACCGCTTCGTCGAGAAGCTGGGTCTGCCCGCCATCCGGATTCCGCTGCACGGGCACATCGAGGTCGATGAGCCCTACGTGCTGGTGCTGCCGACCTACGGCGGTGGGCGCGCCACCCCGGACATCAACGACGGTGGCTACGTCCCCAAACAGGTCATCGCGTTCTTGAACAACGAACACAACCGATCGCTGATCCGCGGCGTCATCGCCGCGGGCAACAACAACTTCGGTGCCGAGTTCGCCTACGCGGGCGATGTCGTGTCCCGCAAGTGTGGCGTGCCGTACCTGTACCGCTTCGAACTGATGGGTACCCCGGAGGACGTGGAAGCCGTCCGCGTGGGCCTCGCTGATTTCTGGAAGGACCAGACGTGCCACCAACCGTCACAGCTGCAGAGCCTGTAACCTCCGCCGCGCCCGGCGCGCTGCCGGGCGAGACGGATTACCACGCGCTCAACGCAATGCTGAATCTGTACGACGCCGACGGCAAGATTCAGTTCGACAAGGACGTGGCTGCCGCGCATCAGTATTTCCGCGAGCACGTCAACCAGAACACGGTCTTCTTCCACGATGTCGACGAGAAGCTCGACTACCTCCTCAAGGAGAACTACTACGAGCGCGAGGTGCTCGATCAGTACTCGCGCAACTTCGTCAAGAGCCTGCTCGACCGGGCCTACGCCAAGAAGTTCCGGTTTCCAACGTTCTTGGGTGCGTTCAAGTACTACACCTCCTACACGCTGAAAACCTTTGACGGCAAGCGCTATCTAGAGCGGTTCGAGGACCGGGTGTGCATGGTGGCGCTGACGCTGGCCGCGGGCGACACCATGCTGGCCGAGAAGCTCGTCGACGAGATCATCGACGGCCGGTTCCAGCCGGCCACGCCGACGTTCCTCAACTCGGGCAAGAAGCAACGCGGCGAGCCGGTCTCGTGCTTTCCGGCGGGAACTCCAGTGGATACTCCGGACGGCCCGCAGGCGATTGAGACTCTGACGACGGGTGACCGGGTGCTGTCGCACGACGGTTCGTTCTCCGTCATCGAGTCCGTCGTCGAGAATCCCAATGATCAAGCGCTCATCCGTATCTCGCACTTCGGGCACAAGGAGC
>JAOPVX010000013.1 GCA_025965975.1 Mycobacterium sp.
GGCTGCGAACGGCTGGCCGCGACGATGACCAGCACCCCGGCGCCGGCGATAACCAGTCCTTTGGCGATGTAGCCCACCACGCCCAGACGTCGCACCAGGTCGCTGGAGTTGCCTTTGAGATTCCCAGAGCAATCCGGATGGCCAGGGCCGAGCGTGGGTCGAATGGCGCACCTGCTCAGCAGGTTTCACGAGGCGGTGAGCTTGGAAGAACCGCAACGGTTCCGGCGGTGTCGCAGTCCGTGGATCGCGTCGAGCCGCTGCAGCGTGGTGCGGTGGAGCCAGTGTGTTAGCCGTCGATGAGCAGGCCTCGTATGGGTCCGACGAGGCGCTCCGCGCGCCGTGAGACGGCGGGCAGCTGCATCAGCCGATGTGTCAGCGCGAGACCGCTTGTCTGATGGTGCAACTGTTTTTCGGCGATCGGCCTCCACAGTCCATCGATGACGGTGGTCGGTTCGTGGTCGATCTCCTTGACCGCGCGGTGGAGGTGTTCGGCCCAGAGTGCGAGTCGGGTGTGGCGGGCCAGCACCGGGTCGCAGGTCGCGATGTTGATCTCGGTGTCGTTGAACAGTGAGTGTTCGTTGAGGTTGGCCGAGCCCACGGTGAGCCAGCGGTCGTCGACGATCGCGACCTTGGCGTGCACGTAGAGCGCGTCTGTGCTGCTGGGGTTGTGGCTGTGGATAGTGACTGCGAGCAGACGACCTGCCCCGTGGTCGGCCTCGACGAGACAGCCGAGCTGGCCGCGGGTGGTGTCGGCACCGTTGTTCGGCTTGGCGGGCAATAACAGCAGGATCCGGAAATGCTCGGTCGGCGGGTTGCGCAGTTTGTCGGCAAGTATCTGCGCGATCTCGGTGGACCACAGGAACTGATTCTCTAGATAGATGAGGTGCTGCGCGGATCGCAAGGCCCGTTCGTAGGCCTCGAGGATGCCGAACTCGCCGCGCGGCGAGAAGTCGTATGTGCGTTCGGGGATGGTGCGCAACAACTGTGCTGTCACGTGTCCGGCAGGCGCGGGCACCTGCGGCACGGGCAGCGGCTGCCCGGCGGCCTCCTGCCAGCGCTGCCGGAAGTGATGGGCCACATCAGCGACGATCGGGCCCCGGAGCCTGGTGGCGACATCGTGCCAACCGAGACTTCCGCGAGGTTGGTGCTCAGGACTGTCCCATCGATCACCCGAGAGCGAGGTGAGGTCGATGCCGCCGACGAAAGCGACCGTGTCATCGACGATCACGAGCTTCTCGTGATGGCAGTGCATGGTGCGCTCGCGGGAATCCAAGACACACTCAATCCTGGTGCCGCCGGTCAACTGCTCGCGTACCGCGCGGACCATCTTGCGAGTGGGTTGAAACGCGGGCACAGGGGGTCCCGCCCACAGCAGCACGCGCACGTCGACGCGTTCGGCCAGACGAGCGAGGACGTCACGCAGGGTGGATGTGTCACCGTCTCGGGTCAGTTCAAAACCGGGAGTGAGATGCCAGCCGGCGATGTGGACCTGTGAGTGAGCGCCCGCCAACGCCTTCGCGATGTCACCGCAAGCCCGCTCACCGTCGATCAAGACCTCGACCGCGTTGCCCGGTCGAGGTGGCGGATCGGTTAGTGCCCACAGCCCTGATCCGGCCGCGAACTCGAACACCGACGTGTGTCCCAAGCGGCGAAGCCGCCGATGGTGATGGCCTCGCACCCAGCGTTCAAGACCCACACCGACCCCCCGGTCAACCCGGTCAACCATCTTGCGAGCCACACCCATCAGCCCTCACCCTCTGCCACGCCTCAGCCCGGGCCGCGTCCCCCGGAACTACATCATCACGCAACCCGACACACCCAGGTCACCGAGGCCCAACGAGCACAGCCAAGTCGGTGACCTGACAACCATTCATCGGCAAGCACCCGCGCACGGCAACACAGCTGCTGCCCGCGGCCTAGCCAGAGACTCTTCGTCGTTTGCCAACCAGTAGATCAACAGACGATGTGCCCAACAATCGCCCAGATTTGTCGCGGCGCCGGGAATGACAGGTCTTCAATGGCCTGTTTGCGAGCGCGGCGATTGCCCCCGCGCGGTAGGAGAAATCAGCGCCACCGCGCCTCGGAATCGGCACGTACTGGAAAACATGTCGTCCGTGGCGTACGAGGACACCTGGCGGATTCGCTTCCGGATGGAGGAGACACCGCGTGGGACGCTGCCCTGGCTGCGTCCCAACGGGCATGTCACCTAGCAAGCTGAATCGCCAGACGCGCTTACATTTTGGTGTATCGGGCCATGGCGAAGCTGTACAGGCCGTAGGTGATGATTCCGAGGCCGGCGGCGATCAGGAGTGCTGCTCCGTAGGGTTGGGCGCCGAGTGTTTTGAGGGCCCCGTCGAGTCCGGTGGCCGTGTTGGGCTGCGAACGGCTGGCCGCGACGATGACCAGCACCCCGGCACCGGCGATAACCAGTCCTTTGGCGATGTAGCCCGCCATGCCCAGTCGTCGCACCAGGTCGCTGGAGTTGCCTTTGAGATCGTCGAGAAAGGTGCGGCTGGCTCCCTTGTAGACGTGATAGCCGCCCACCGCGACGATGATGAGGCCGCCGGCGATGAGTGCGATCGTGCCGGCGCCGGTCTGCATCAAGCGTGCGCTGATCCCCGAATTCTGTGCGCCGGTGGACTTCCCGGCACCGCGGGCGAATCCGAACGTGGAGTATGCGAACGTGAAATAGACCACCGCGAGCGCGAAGGCCTTCACCCGATCCAGCACTTCTGATGATGCGCCTTGGGATTTCGGGTCGGTGGACCGACCGAGGGCTGTTTCGACGAGCCGCCACAGCCCCATCACCGCAAGCGCGACCACGGCGACCCAGAGCGCGACGATGCCGCCCGGTTTGGCTGCCAGAGCCGCTAGCGCCCCGGATTGGTCAGCGGTGCCAACGCCGACGCCCAGAGCAATCCGGATGGCCAGGTAGCCGATGATCAGGTGCAGCAGGCCGCTCATGACATACCCGCCGCGGGCGAATCGTTCGAACACGCTGTTTTGGGCCATTTGTGTCGCGGTGGAAGACGACGCGTCGTCAGGCATTGGGGGCCCCTTCTAACCGGCCGGATGAATCACCCTCCCGCTGCTGTGCGAGATATTCGCCTGTGACGTGCTCACGCACCGCGGCGCCGACTGAAACCAGCTTGGCCGGATCGCAGGCCATCTCGTCGATGGTGGAGTGGATGAACCGCATCTTCTCCAGCACAACGGCGGGCAGCACGAACGGGTAGAGGTCGTCGCGGCCCATCGAGCGGTTCACCTTGTTCAGCGCCCACGCCAGCGGCAGCCACCTCTCGATGATGGTGTCGAATCCGCTGCGCTCCAGCCCCCGACGCTCGAAGGTGGCGCCGGAGGGGGCGAAGCCGAACGCCGCCGCGGTGTCCAGGGTGTCGCGGATATACACGTAGTGCGCGAAGGTCTCGGCCCAGTCCTCGGCGGGGTGCATGGTCACATACGAGGAGACGTAATCCTTCTTCCAGCCCGGCGGCGCACCGTACCTGTAGTGCCGGTCCGCCTGATAGTCGGCGTCGGGGTCGCCGAACAACGCACCAAACCGCGACAGGAAGTGCGGCGAGGCGCCGATAAGACGGTCGAAGTAGTGGTGCCCGATCTCGTGGCGCAAGTGCCCCAGCAGGGTGCGGTAGGGCTCGTCCATCGCGATCCGGAGCTGCTCGCGGTGCACATCGTCGCCCTCGGCCAGATTCAATGTGATCACGCCGTTGTGGTGGCCGGTGACGACCGTCTCCAACTCGCTGGACAGCAGGTCGAACGCCAGGCCGTACTGCGGGTCGTCGTCGCGGCTAATGATCGGCCGCTTCAGGTCAATGAATTCGACCACCAACCGCCGCTTGGCCTTCTCGGCCGCGGCGAACGCGGGCAACGCTGCGGTGTCGGCGTCGTTGGGGCGGGCGCGGGTCAGGCTGCACGACGTGCACAGCTCGGCAGCAGCGCCCAACCCGGGGTTCACGGTGACCAGCCAATTGCATTCGGCCACATGGAGATTGGCACACAAATGATACTGGTTGGCGTCGACGATGCCGCCGCGCTGCCGCACGACAAGCACACCGAGTTCTCGAACGCCAGGTGCTGCCCGCAGTTGGGACAGTGGAAATCACGCATGGGGCACTCCCAATTCGAACGGCGCCTCCTCCACCGCGGACACGATCAGGCCTTACCTACGCAGTTCAGCAGTGAGCGGTCCGGCGCTGCGGGCGGTGAGCCGCAGCCGAGGTGGCGGGGTGCGGGCGTCAGCGGGAGGCGGTCAATGGTCCTGGTGTTCCTTGCGGTCGGCGGTCCTGGGTGTTTCGGGTGTCTGTGAGGCCGGATCCATCGTGTCCGCGCGGTCCAACTGCTCGTTGAGCTGGTCACGGGACGTCGCTGCTTCGCTGCGGTGGGCGGCGGCTTGCTGTTGCAGACCGGAGGCTTGGGCCGCCCTGACGTCGGCTTCGGCCTGGGCGGCGCGGGCCTTGGCGGCGGTCTCGTCGGCCAGTGCTTCGCGCTGGTTCACTTGCAGTGTTTCGTCCTTGGCGGCCTCGCGGATCTTGTCGGCTACGACGTGGCGGTGTTGGTTGCGTTTGTTGCGCGCCACCCACGCGATTGTCGCGATGAGCAGAAGTGCAACGACCGCGACGACGACGATCAAAACGATACTGCTGGTAGTCATGTCGGCTCCTTTGATTGGTTGAGCAAATCGAGGTTCAAACTGGTTGGAATTGCGCTGTGGGTGTTATGAACTGGGTTGGGGCACGTTGCAGTTCGTCACTTTGGGATTGACACCCACGTAATTGAGTGGTCCGGCGATCACGGTCAGCGCGATCGTCCCGGCGCTGGCACAGTTTTGGCTGGCGTGGGTGAAGTACCCGCGTTGGCCGGCTGCGATGGCGCCGACGATCAGCCATACGATCACCAGTATCCCTACGAAACGCTTGCTGTGTTTCCTTGGGTATTCGGCCTTGTATCGGCTGGGGGGCGAGTTGGCAATTGGGTCGCCGGGTCACCCGGCGACCCAGAGTGCATGTCCGCGATACCCGTCGCTGTGGTGCGCGGCGTTGGTCTGGTCGTGCTCGCGGGGCGCCGAATCATGTATGTCGAGTCGTGTCGCCGGCTAGTTAACGTGTTTGCTGGTTAGTAGTAGTGGCGGCGGCCGCCGATAGCGTGTCCCGCCCTTCCCATCAGCATCAGCAGCAGGCCGACGACCAGGAGGATGATCCCGATGACCAGGCAAATGTGGGCGTAGGCGAAGGTGGGGACGAGGGCAGGGAGCAGGAGTCCGAGGACGATAAGGATGATTCCGAGGGCGATCATGGCGTTTACCTAGTTTCAGTACGGATATGTGCGAGCCGATAAGGCTGTCGGGTCAGTGTTTGAAGGCGTCTTTGACCTTGTCTCCTGCCTGTTTGGTGTTGCCCTTGAACTGATCGGCGCGTCCTTCGGTGCGCAGCCGGGTGTTGCCGGTGGCGCGGCCGAAGTACTTCTTGGCCGCGCCCTTGGCGGCTTCGGCCTTGTGGGCGATCTTCTTACCGATGCTCATTGCGGATTCCTTCGTTTTCGGTGATTACAGGCCGCGACTGCGGGCTGATCGCATTGGCCGGGGATCGGTGCTTACCGGCGTCCGGCGACATGCGCGGTGCCCGTCGGTGGTCGAGCGCGTGAGAAGCGACCGAGCAGGGAAATCCTGGTGCGGGGGGTCGGCGCCGGCTGCGGGTTCACCGCAGACTCACTGGCCGCGCCGGCCTGCTGGTGTTCGAGCCGTTGGTCGCGCTCCTGGCTCAGAAACGCCGTCTCGCGTTGGGACCTTTTCAGTTCGTGTCGGCTGTCTCGCCCGCGGCCCGCGGTGCGCCGCGCACCGGCCAGCAACACACACAGCCCCAGCATCGCCACCGCGCCGACCACGATTCCGGAGAGGAACAAGGTGCCGGTCGACCCGGTCACGTGATAGCCGAATAGAGAGAAGCTTTCGGTCAACGGGTGAGAGGCGCCCGCATTGGTCAGCACCCCCGTGAACCCCACGATCACCGCGACGAGAAGAACAACTAATCCAACGATGACAATCATGCGACACCTCTGAGCCTGGTACTAGAAGTCCAGTACACGCCCCAAACTGCGCTATTGTCAACACTGTTAATACAGTGTTGACTTACACCGTTGATACTCGCTGTCGGCCGGCCATTTGCTGGACGCTTCGATAGCGAGACAGAAGCGGAAGTGCAGTGATGACGAGACAGCCGACCGGGCCCGACGCCGGCGCTGACGGCGGTGACCCGTCCGCCGCGGCCGCCCTCCCAAACAACGCTCAGCTCACCCGGTCGATAATCCTGCAGACCGCGCTGAGCATCGTTGACCGCGACGGGGTGGACCGATTGTCCATGCGCCGCCTCAGCGTCGCACTGGGCCGCGATCCGGTGATGCTCTACCGGCATGTCGCCAACAAGGCCGCAGTGCTCGACGGCGTCGCCGAGATCGTGCTCGCGCAGCTACCGGTGGACAACACAGACCCGGACTGGGCCGGCCAACTGCGCACCGTCGCGCGCGACTTCCGCCAGTTGGCCCTGGCGCACCCCAACGTGGTGCCGCTGCTGGTCACTCGACCGTTGGCCACCCCGCTCGGGCAGCGCCCACCCGGAATGCTGCGGCCCCTCGAAGATGTGCTCGCACTGCTCACCTCGGCCGGGTTCGCCGGCGACGATGCCCTACACACCTACCGGATGCTGTTCGGCTTCTTGTACGGCCACATCCTCAACGAGTTGCAGGAGGTCATCGAGCGTCCCGAGGAAACCGACCACGTGCTCCGGCTCGGTCTGCACCGGCTCGCGATCACCGAATTCCCCCAACTGCGTGCCCTGGCGCCAACCCTGGCCTCCTACGACGGCGCCGCCGAACTCGACCGCTTCCTCGACCTGCTGCTGCCCGGCCTGACCGCAACCCTCACCCAACCCCACCGATCACCCCCCACCACCTGAGACGGCGGGGACCGCCCCGTCCGCCACACGACCACTGGGTATCGGGTCGTGCCCGGGCTCGCCACCCAGGCCGCAGCAGCGGGAGTACCCGTTGACCGGATCCTGCGTCAGACCCGGCACGTCAGGATGGGCTGATAACACACCAAGCGCGACAAAACGCGCGCGTCGGGGCCGCTAGCAGTGGCGGTAGGCGCACCAGGCGCCGGCCAACAGAGAAGGCCGGGCGAGCAGGAACTGGGATCCGCACAACTACATTCCGTGGTCAGACGGGCGGAACAACGCCGCTGCGGGTCGACTCACCGCCATTTCGTACCGGCTACGTGCTTTAGGACCACGGTGGCGGCTTGATTCAGGACCACCGGATGGCCGACCATCATGCCTGGTGTCTGACTAGCGCGGCCAGACGCGATGGCGCAGACGCCCGCCGTCGAGTGCTGGTCACCCCACGTCTGATTTGTACCAATTCCCGATTGTCGGGGGATCCTCAGAACGGACAGTTAGGTTCGTTACCCCCTCCTGAGCGCCTTTGCCTTGGCCGCTCGCCGCGAGTTGTGCGACTCCCAGGCCCCAACCCCGGAAGCTGAAGCTCTCGCCCGTGGTGGGATCGGTGATCTCGAGCTCGGCTGGATCGAAGACGATCGCGCTGTTGTTCACGAGATCCAGTCGCCAGACTGGTAGCTTCGCGATTGCCTCGAGGTGATCACGAACCTCCTCGATAGCTGCGAACTTGGGGCCGCTGGCGACGGTCTGGTCTAGCCGATGAATCGTAAACTGCTGCACGGATTGGTCGTCGACGGTCGTGGTCGCGGTGACCGCATACCCCAGCGGTTGCGATATCTCGTTGAGCCGATTGCACTCCCCGGCAACATCAGTCATGTGCTGCGCTTGCTCTTTGTCGATCATTCAGTCCCTCTCATCGGCATATCACCGGCCCGTGATCATTGTGAACTGCTGACCGTCATCGGCGCGGATAATTGGTCGCACCGCCAGCGGCACTAGTCGGCCCGCCAACCAGTTGCAGGAGCTCGGCGCCCGGCTCGGGTGATCGGTCACAAACGCCCGACACTGAAGTCGGACGTTCAGATCATCCAGGCGACGTCAAATTTCGCGATCGACAAGTTTGAAAAGCTGCCAACACTGACGTCCGAATTCGCGATCAACTGACGTCAGAATTGCGATCAAAGCCACTCTGCGCTATATCCGTGTGCCCTTGTGAGGTGACGGTACGTTCGCGCAAACTGATGGCGACAGTCGACTGCGGCGAGGTTGCGTCGAACGTCTGTTGATTAAGGCGATGAGGTTCCAAGCCCTCGCGTTAAACAGCCAGCGGCCGCCTCATCGCCGCCATCAACTAGCAGGTCATGGGCGCCTCTCTACGCCCGAGCAGCCTGTTGCCTGGTAAGTGGTGGCGGTTGGGTGCACACTTGGCTGCAGCCGATGACTCCGACTAGATCCGTTCAGCGGCTGCACGCATTTGGGCTGGACCTATTAGCGAGACGTCGGACTGTGACGCTCGGGTACAACTACCATGTCGCAGGTTGACTGGGCTGTCGGAAACGAACCAGACACCATCCGCTCTCTTGTGGGCATCGCCCCACTCGAGCAGGCGTTGACCGGTGGCACCGCGCAGCGGGTCGGCGGGTATCGCTTCTACTTCGACGACGAACGCTGGGAGTGGTCGCCTGAGGTGGAACAGATCCACGGCTACCAACCCGGAACGGTCATCCCGACGACGCGCCTGGTGCTGTCTCACAAGCACCCCGATGACTACGAGCACGTCGCGGCGACACTCGACGACATCCGCCGAACCCACAAGCCGTTCAGCACCCGCCACCGCATCATCACCGTCCAGGGCGCCGTCCGCGACGTCGTCGTCATCGGGGAACGCCTGCACGACGACACCGGTGACGTAATCGGCACCCAAGGCTTCTACGTCGACGTCACACCCGCAGGCCAAGCACGAGAAGCAAGCATCAGCCAAGCGGTCGCCGAAATCGTCGACAGTCGCGCCATCATCGAACAGGCAAAGGGCGCCTTGATGTACGTCTATCGCGTCGAGGCCGGCGCCGCCTTCGACGTGCTGAAGTGGCGCTCCCAAGAAACGAACGTCAAACTGCGTGCCCTAGCCGAACAGCTGCTGGCAGACATCCGAACACTGAAGCACGACGACTCTGCGTCGTATCGCGCAGGATTTGACCGGCTACTGCTCACCACCCATCAGCGGGTAAGAGCCAAAGCAGCGAGCAGACACTGCTAGGCACCCTCCGTGCACTCGCCCCCCGCCCAATCCCCCCACGGTGGCGGCCCGAGTCACATCTGGCCGTCCTCGGCGAGGCCGCGTAGCGGTGCGGATCTCCACCGGTCGCGGATCGCGGCTAGGTCTTCGTTGACCTGATCGCCAACGCCGAGTCTGGCTACAAGCTCGGCTAGGGGCGTGGCCTCCCCGCTGTGCAGCAACACGCTTCACACGATCTCTATGAGCGGTCGAATCCGGAGTCGAGGAGCCAGGCGATTAGGTCCGCCCGTTCGTCCGAGTTACCGCTCCTCAACATATATTTGGCACGTGAGAGGGCTCGGCGCGGAGGCCGCGACGACGCCCTACCGCTCATGCGTGCCGCCGCCGACCGTCTGTTCCGCGAGGGACAACTGCTGGAGTGGGGCATTCCAGTAACGGGTGCTCTGGTGCAGACACTGCTCGACCGCGGGGCCGACGGGGACCTGGCCGAAGCCCAGGCCGCGATCGAGCGGCTAGCGGCCGCACCGACCGACGACGGACTGGTTATCCCCGAGATCTGGCTGTTGCGGCTGCGGGGGCTCCTAGCGTTGGCGCGGGGCGATGTCGCGGCATACGCGGACTTTCGGGATCGCTACAGTGACATGGCGAGACCACTTGAGTTTGAGGGCATATCGCCTGGGCTGAGGCGATGCGATGACGGCGGTCCGGTCGGTGACTACCACTGGCGTCTTGAAATAGACCACATACGAGAGTCTCGAAAGTTAGTCGCATTTGGTGGGGCGGAAGAAGGTACTTGTGAAATTCTGTGTGGGCGTCCGCGGGTATGCCTGCAGGCCCGACCCGCATGTCGCCCCCGTTCGGGAACCGGCACCGTGCTTCGGCCAACAGAAACGGATGGCTCAGTAGCTAGCAGGGAAGCTGCGGTCAGACCGCATTGTCGCCGGGCAACGGTGCTCACGTGGCCCGAACCGCTGTTTCATTCAGGATCGTAGGAATGGCAGCCGTAACTGAGACAAAGTACTGCCACATCTCGCTGAGACACCGACGAACTAGAAGGTCGACGAGGCGGGATTTGGCAGCAGACGGTGAGACCCTACAGCCGACGCCCGAGATGTCCGGTCGATAGCGCGATCGGGCTGTCGCAGGCGACGTCCCGAACCGCGCCTTGATCTCGGTTAATCCGACACAGCAGCGTATTCGGGCATCCAGCGCACGTGCGCGATGCGCTCGGTCAATTCGTCTTCGCTGCGTTTCGGGGCAACGCCGTCCGCGACAGCCTGGATGGCGACGGCGTGGGCGATGTGGACGGCGACATCGGGGACGTCCGACCATGCGGGCAAGAGCGGCTGGTCGGGGCTGGTGAGGGCGGGCGAGGCGTCGCCGAGGGTGGCAGCGGCGACCCGCATCATGTCGTCGGTGACTCGGGTGGCCTGCGCGGCGGTCACCGCGAGTCCCATCGCCGGGAAGATGTAGACGTTGTTGCACTGGGCGATTGGCCGTTCGACACCGTCGCGCCGCAGCGGCGCGAACGGCGAGCCCGTGGCGATCAGCGCACGCCCGTCGGTCCATTCGTCCAATTCGGCCGGATGTGCTTCGGCCCGGCTCGTCGGGTTGGACAGCGGGAAGATGATGGGCCGCTCGGTCTTGCCCGCGAGTTCGCGCACGATCTCCTCGGTGAAGGCACCCGCCGCGGTCGACAGCCCGAGAAGGACGCCGACGTCGACGTGGTGCACAACGTCGGCCAGCTGGGCGGGCCGGGATAGTCCCCAGTTCGCGACTCGGTTCGCCGGCTGGGCGAACTTCCGCTGTTCCGCGGTCAGGTCCGTGCGGTCGTCGGTGAGCAGTCCCTGGATGTCGACGACCCAGATCCGCGCCGAGGCCTCCTGTTCAGAGAGTCCCTGCGCCACCATCTCGCGGTGGACCATGTCAAGGACACCCGTGCCGGCCGACCCAGCGCCGAGCATCACCACCTGCTGCTGCGACAGCGGGCGGCCGGCGACCTTCGCCGCGCCGTGCAGTGCGCCGAGGGCGACCGCGGCGGTGCCCTGGATGTCGTCGTTGAACGTGAGCAGCTTGTCGCGATAGCGGTCGAGAATCGGTAGCGCGTGCGCGGTGGCGAAGTCCTCCCACTGCAGCAGCACGTCGGGGAGTTCTTCGCGCACCGTGGCAACGAATTCATCGATGAACGCGTAATAGTCGTCGTCGCTGATCCGCCGGTGGCGCCAGCCGAGATACTGCGGGTCCTCGAGCAGTTCGACATTGTCGGTGCCCACGTCGAGAACAATCGGAAGGGTGCGGGCCGGGTCGATGCCGCCAATGAGGGTGTACAGCGAGAGCTTCCCGATCGGGATCCCCATCCCGCCGATGCCCTGGTCGCCCAGGCCGAGGATGCGCTGCCCGTCCGTCACCACGATCACGTCGATGTCGCGTTGGGGGCGGTTTCCCAGCACTTCGCGCAGGCACTCGCGGTCCGGGTAGGACACGAAGAGCCCCCGTGGGCGCCGATAGATCTCGCTGAAGCGCTGGCAGGCTTCCCCGACCGTCGGGGTGTACACGATCGGCATCGTCTCGGGGATGTGGTCGCGCAGCACCCGGTAGAACAGGGTTTCGTTGCGGTCCTGCAACGCGCGCAGGTAGATGTGTTTGTCGAGATCGTCGCGGCGGGTCGAGAACTCGCACCAACAGTGCTCGACTTGCTCGGCGAGAGTCTTCTCAGCCGTCGGGAGCAGGCCCAGCAGACCGAACTTGCGACGTTCGGCGTGGGTGAAGGCCGTGCCCTTGGTGGACAACGCGTCGAACAACTTGGCTTGTCCCGATTTCTCCTTGGACATCGAGAGAATCCCTTCTGCCGGTTTCCCGTCTCGACAGCCACACGCTATCCCGCTTCGGGGCTAAACATCTGTACAGCACCCTTTTTCGCATTTGGAGATGCGATGTAGAGACGGCCCAAGGGCCGCTCAGGGTCAGGATTCGATGATGCGCGTCAGGTATGGCGTCATCCCGTTGGTGCGCACCGGCGAGACCGTGACGGCTGGGTCGGTGGCCTCCACCATCTGGCCGTTCCCCACAAACAATGCGACGCTTTGGCTGCCTTCTGGGCCGTAGAAGATCAAGTCGCCGGGCAGCGCCTGCGATGGCGGGATCTTGCGGCCGACCTTGTACTGCTCGCCCGAGGATCGCGGCATCTTGATCCCGACGCCGGCGAATGCGTACAGCACCAGACCAGACGAGTCGAAGCCGACCCTGCTGACACGGGGTTCGACGACAGGGCTGCCGAGAGGGCTCAGGCCCGCGACGGCGACGTTGCTCGACAGAGGATCGGCGCCAAGGCGGGCGTCTGCGGCGCCGACGGGGTTCACCGACGCGGTGCCGAGGCTGGGGCCTGCAGCGTTGCCGCCTCCATACGCGTAAGGTACGCCGCGCTGCGCAAGCGCCCGCGCGATGACGGCGTTGATCGCTTGTTGGCGGGTCGAGTCAGCCGTCGCAATACCGGGCGTCGCGCCCAACAACGCCAGAGCGATCATCACGGCGCAGATGCGTCTCATTCGAAACTTCCTTTTCTTGGGCCGTCACCGGCGCCACAACTTTTCGCGTGCGGTCTCCGGGCACCCTTCACCGCGTGGTCGATGCTATTAACATCAGTCACTATATTCACTTCTGCAACAGCAAAGACCGCGTATCCGCACCTTTCCCTGGTCGACGGCGGATTCTTTGTCGTACCGTGACCGCGTCGCTAACTGTTCGTAATCGAAGGTCGAATTTCATACGGCTAGTTGTGGTTTCGCCCACATGGCAGCCGTCGACCTCACGCGGACGCAGTTCCGCGAGCAAGACCCCGCCTGGTGACGCTTTACCTCGGCCCTGGCAGCCGGAGAACCAATCGCGCCCCACCCAAGGGACTGGCCTCAAGGGCGGCGGTACCGCCGTGAAGGTCGGCCTGCTGGGCGACGAGCGCGAGCCCAAGGCCCGAGCCCGACCGCGCCGCCGTTGAGCCACGCGAGAACCGCTCGAATACGGCGGCTCGTTCTTCTTCGGGTACACCGTCGCCGTTGTCGTCAACGGTGATCTGGACGCCGTCGCTGGAACTGTCTGCGCTGAGCCTGACTTCGGTCGCGCCGCCATGTTTGACCGCGTTTGTGATGGCGTTGTCGATCACCAGCCGCAGGCCCGCGGGCAGTCCCACCATGAGCACCGTCGTCGAAGAGGCCAGCGACGCATGCAGATTGGGGTAGTTCCGCATCGCGTCGTGCGCGGCGCGATCGAGCAGTTCGGTGATGTCGACCGGGACGAAGTCGTCGACGGTGGTCAATTCGCCCTGAGCGAGGCGTTCGAGTGCGGTGAGCGTCCCTTCGATCCGGCTCTGCGTGCGGATGACATCGCCGAGCACTTCTTTTCGTTGCTCGTCGCGTAGGTCAAGTGTGGACAGCACCTCCAGGTTGGTGCGCATCGCCGTCAATGGCGTGCGTAGTTCATGCGAGGCGACCGCGGCGAAGTCGCGGGCCGATTCAAGGGCGGCCTTGGTGCGCTGTTGTTCGTCGCCGATGCGGGCGAGCATCCCCTCGACGGCCTCGGCGATCTCGACGGCCTCCTGGACGCCGCGCACTTGAACCTCATCGGGTTTGGACTGGGCGTTGATAGCGCGGGCCTGCTGCGCCAGCAGCCGGAACGGGTTGATCATGATCAGCCACATCACCCAACCCACCAGGACGGTGCCGACAATCACGCCGCCGCAGATCAGCAACACCCGCTGGTGAAGGTCGTCGATGCGATGCTGTGTTTCGGCCAACGGCGCGCCGACGGCGATCGAGGCCACCCCCGCGGAGAAGGTTCGGACGCGGTACTCGACGCCGTTGATCGTGGTGTTGGCGTAGCCATTCTCGAACTGCGGCAACACGATTTCGCTGGGAACCGACACGGTGGCGGGCCCAACGCGGGCGGTGCGTACCAGGCCACCGTTCGGGACAGGTTGATTTGCGGCGGCGTCCTGGGCGGTGCGCAGCAAGGTGCTGATGTCACCCAAACTGCTGACCGAGTCAAGGCGGCGGTCCAGCTGGCTGTATTGATCGTTGGTCACCCCGAACCACACCCACGCGCCGAGGGTGATGACCACGGCAACCACGGACAGCGCCGCGACGATGACGATGATGCGCAGCGAGAGTACGCGCGTCAGCAGCATGTTTAGCCGTTGGCCGCGTAGCACTAGGACGCTCGCAGCGCGGAACCATACATGCTGTCATCTTGCCTGACGCCGGAGCACGACAGCTTGCTGATTACGCCATCGTCGGCGAAACCTGCGCCGTATCGTCGGTGACGTAGCGGTCTAGCTCAACGGGAGTCGCGCTGATTAGGGGGTAAACCCATGGCCATTATCGAAGCGGATGCACAGCCCCAGACACCATTCGAACGGGATGTCGTCGCCACCCAGCGATATATCGATAGCACCCGCTTCGAGGGAATCATTCGCCTCTACACCGCCCGCCAGGTCGTCGAGCAGCGCGGCACGATCCCCGCCGACTACATCGTGGCGCGCGACGCGGCGGAGGCCTTCTACCCTCGCCTGCGCGAGCTGTTCGCCCAGCGTAAGAGCATCACCACCTTCGGCCCCTACTCGCCGGGGCAGGCAGTGGTCATGAAGCGGATGGGGATCGAGGGGATCTACCTCGGAGGTTGGGCGACATCGGCCAAGGGCTCGATCAGCGAGGACCCGGGTCCGGATCTGGCCAGCTATCCCCTTAGCCAGGTGCCCGACGAAGCCGCCGGACTGGTGCGCGCGCTTCTCACCGCTGACCGCAATCAGCAATACCTGCGCTTGCGCATGACTGATGAGCAACGCACCGCGACCCCGGCCTACGACTATCGCCCGTTCATCATCGCCGACGCCGACACCGGGCACGGCGGTGATCCCCACGTGCGCAACCTGATCCGGCGTTTTGTCGAGGCCGGCGTGCCGGGATACCACATCGAGGATCAACGCCCCGGCACGAAGAAGTGCGGCCATCAGGGCGGCAAGGTTCTGGTGCCGTCGGACGAACAGATCAAGCGCCTCAACACTGCCCGATTCCAGCTCGACATCATTCGTGTGCCGGGCATCATCGTGGCGCGCACGGACGCCGAGGCCGCCAACCTGCTCGACGGCCGCGCCGACGAGCGCGACCAGCCGTTCCTGCTCGGCGCCATCAACCTGAAGATCCCGTCGTACAAGGCCTGTTTCCTGGCGATGATGCGACGGTTCTACGACTCGGGCGTCACGGAGCTGAACGGGCATCTTCTCTACGCGCTTCCCGACGGCGAATACGCCGCCGCCGACGCATGGCTGCAGCGCCATGGCATCCAGGACGCGATCGCCGAGGCCGCCAAGGCGTGGCAGGACGGCGCGGAGGCATCGGTCGACGCCCTGTTCGACAAGGTCGAGTCGCAGTTCGTCGACGTCTGGCAGGTCGACGCCGGCCTGCAGACCTATGGCGAGGCCGTCGGGGACCTGCTCGACTTCCGCGAGGCGGAGGGCGAGCCGGCCGACATGAGCGCAGCGGATTGGCGGAAGTTCGCCGCCCGGGCATCGCTCTACTCCGCGCGGGAGAAGGCGAAGGCGTTGGGCGCCGATGTCGCATGGGACTGCGAGCGGGCGAAGACGCCGGAAGGCTACTACCAGATCCGCGGCGGCATCCCGTACGCAATCGCCAAGTCGTTGGCCGCTACGCCGTTCGCCGACATCCTCTGGATGGAGACGAAGACCGCCGACCTCGCCGACGCGCGGCAGTTCGCCGACGCGATCCACGCCGAGTTCCCCGACCAGATGCTGGCCTACAACCTGTCCCCCTCGTTCAACTGGGATACCACCGGCATGACCGACGACGAGATGCGGGCGTTCCCTGAGGAACTCGGCAAGATGGGGTTCGTCTTCAATTTCATCACCTACGGCGGGCACCAGGTCGACGGTGTCGCCTGCGAGGAGTTCGCCACCTCGCTGCGACAAGAGGGCATGCTCGCGCTCGCGCGCCTGCAACGCAAGATGCGACTCGTCGAATCTCCCTACCGCACACCGCAAACCCTGGTCGGCGGACCGCGCAGCGACGCCGCGCTCGCCGCCTCGTCCGGGCGCACGGCGACCACGAAGGCGATGGGCGAGGGCTCAACGCAGCATCAGCACCTCGTGCAGACCGAGGTGCCGAAGAAACTGCTGGAGGAATGGCTGGCGCTGTGGAGCGACCATTATCAGCTCGGCGAGAAGCTGCGGGTGCAGCTTCGGCCGCGGCGCGCCGGGTCCGACGTGCTCGACCTGGGGATCTACGGCGACGGCGACGAACCATTGGCCAACGTCGTCGTCGATCCGATCAAGGATCGGCACGGCCGAAGCATTCTCACGGTGCGTGACGAGAACACGTTCGCCGAGAAAATGCGCCAGAAGCGCCTGATGGACCTGAGCCACGTCTGGCTGATTCATCGCTTCAAGGCCGAGATCGTGTACTACGTCACGCCCACCGAGGACAACATCTATCAGACCGAGAAAATGAAGTCCCACGGCATCTTCCGCGATGTGTACCAGGAGGTCGGCGAAATCATTGTCGGCGATGTGAACCAGCCCCGCATCGACGAGCTGCTCGCGCCCGACCGCGAAGCGCTGCAGAGGCTGA
>JAOPVX010000021.1 GCA_025965975.1 Mycobacterium sp.
TAGTAGTTGTTAGCTCGAGCTAGCTCGCCGGGACGATCAGGGGTGCAAGGCCCCCAGTGACGGAACGCCTACGAAGTTGCCTGGATGCACTACCCATGGCCGCTAAGGGCCGGAACCGGCCGGACCCCGACGGAACGTGGGTCGCGCAAAAATATGGACACGCCGGTGAGACAAACTGGTGTGTGGACATCACGTGAGACGACCCGCATCGGGCCAGTTCAGCGCATCGGAAGTGGACACGAACTTTGAGAATCTACAGCCGCGTCGTCTTGTCGGTTCCCATTTCGGATGTCCAATTCCCATTTCAAATGTCCACCAGATGTCCACAGTTGGACACGAAAGTGGGAATTGTCCTGGTCACCCAGATTGATGGACGTCTGACTTCTTGATTCGGCAGGCATTGGCGTAGCTTCATCGCGCTACCTTGTGGGGTTGCATTCGAGTGCGGCCGTCATGACTCCGGCAACCGAACACGTAGTGCAGGCGTGGCGGCGCGCGCCGTGTCAGTTCTCAAGCTGAATGTCATCGTCTCAATTTCAATGTCATCGCGATGTCATAAATGACATGAAAGTGGGCGGCGGCGCCGCCGCCGGTCATCGACGCTTTGGCGTGGCCCAGCATCCGTTGCACCGCTTTGACACTCGCGCCCGCCGACACCGCGAGGCTCGCCGCGCTGTGCCGTGGGTCGTGCGGTGTGATGGTCGGGAACGTATCGTCGGAGGCGCGTCGGCCTTCTGGCATTTGGTCACCGCCGGTTCGAACACCCGAGCCCGCCAATTGGAGTTGCGCAGCACTCGACCACACAAGTCGGTGAACACCAGCGCATCACGGTCTTGCCGACCATCAGCGCCGACAACTCGTCGGCCAGCACAGCGGGGAACGGCACCGCACGCCGCTCCCATGTCTTCGGCGTCGACCACACCAGACCAGCGCCCGGCTTTGCAGTGAGCTTCGGTCTGTGGGTTACGGTTGCTGTCGTGGCGGTGATCGCATTTGACGTCAACGAAACCCTGCTCGACGTGCGTGCACTCGATTCTCTGCTGGGCGGGGCGGACGCCCGTTCGCGCTGGTTCGCACTGATGGTTCAGAACACGTTCGTAGGCGGGCTAACCGGCAACTACATGGATTACCCTGCAGCGCAGCGTGCCGCGTTGAAGATGCTCGGAGTCGGTCGCGAAGACGAGATTCTCGCGCAGATGCGGCGGATGCCCCCTCATCCCGATGTCACTCCGGCACTCGACCGGCTTAAAGACTTCACCCTAGTCGCACTTACCAATTCGCCACTCGAGGTTGTCACCGCGGGGCTCGAATTCGCTGGTATCGCCCCACGATTCGATGCGATTCTCTCCGCCGACCAGGTACGTGCACTGAAGCCGCGGCGGCAAGCTTATGAGCACGCGGCGAACACCCTAGGCGTCGCGCTTGACGACATACGGCTGGTAGCCGCACATGGGTGGGACATCGCTGGCGCGCTGGCGGCCGGCTGTCGCGCCGCGTTTGTGCGACGCCCCGGTACAGACCTGTTGTACCCCGGGATGGCCCTGATCCCGGTGGGTGAACAGCCAGACATCGTGGGAGAGGACCTCGTCGAGGTCGCCGATAAGATTACGAAATCTTCCGCACGGTGATTTCCTGGGGTATGCATCGGCGCAGGTCAGGCTAGCAAAGTCTATGGCGTTGTTACCGCGCTTCGGTCACCCACCACAGCGTTCGTGGCTGTCCGTCGATCTCTGGGCCAAACAGAAGCCGCCCGGCATGGGTCACCGGGCGGCTTCGTTCGTGATTCAGTGTCACAGGACGGGATTCACGCCCCGCAGCGCCGAGCCCGCGAACATGGCCAACAGCGCCGCAACCGCGGCAGCTACCGGACCCCCGACCAACCGCACCAACCGCAGGCCGCTGATGTGCCGGGCCCAAGCGTGAGAAGACCGGCCCGGGTGAGGGGCGGTTGGTCATCGGTGACCAGCCCGTAGACGGACAGCTCCGTTTGGATGGGTCCTGGCGCTACCGCGTTGACGGTGACGGTGATGCCGGTGGTGGCCAGCTCCAATGCCCACACACGGGTGGCGCCGATCAGCGCCGCCTTGGCGGCAGCATAGGCGGTGCGCTGCGGGGGGCGCCGAGCGCGACCAAGCTTGCGATGTTGACCACGTTCCGCGAAAACAACCCACCCGGCAGCGAGGGCGAAATCCGTTACCGCGCCATGGTTCCCATGGGCCGGCACTGTCACGTTGTCGAGCTCGCGGCAACTGGGAGAATCCGTGAGTGAGCACTGCTAGCCGTCCTACAAGGGCCACCGCTACCCGGTCGAGATCATCAACCACTGCGTGTGGTTGTACTTTCGGTTCCCGCTCAGCTTCCGTGAGGTGAGGAACTCATGCTCGAACGCGGTGTCGCGGTCAGCTACGAAACGATCCGACGCTGGTGCGCCAAATTCGGGCAGGCCTACGCCAGCGGGCTGCGCCGACGCCGCCCACGGCCCGGTGAGAAATGGCACTGCGACGAAGTGTTGATCCGGATCAACGGCACGCAGCACTACCTGTGGCGCGCGGTCGACCAGCACGGCAACGTGCTCGACATTCTGGTCCAGTCCCGCCGAAATGCGGTGGCCGCCAAACGATTCTTCCGCAAGCTGCTCAAAAACCTGGAGTACGTGCCGCGGGTGATCGTCACCGACAAACTCGGCAGCTACCAGGTCGCCCACCGCGAGCTGCTGGCATCTGTCGAGCATCGCCGCTCGAAGTACCTCAACAATCGGATCGAGAACTCGCATCAACCCACCAGGCAGCGGGAACGGGCGATGAAGCGGTTCACATCGCCCGGGCACGCGCAGCGGTTCTTGTCCGCGTTCAGTGGCATTTCACCGCATTTTCGGCCGGGCCGGCACCGACTGACCGCACCCGAATGGCGTACCGAGATGGCCGACCGCTTCAGGGTCTGGCGGAAGTCACCGCGACCGTCGTTGCCTGAAAGGTGAACAACCGAACGGTGTTTCATAGCGGCGGCTCCAAATCCAACTGTGCCGCTCCACTTTTCAACCAACGTGACAGTGCCCTCCGAATCAACCGAAACGGAGGTCGCCTGAAACAACCCGATCCACAGTCTTGACAATTCCTCCCTGGAGGGCTTTTTTCACTGAAAGGAGCCGCGATTTGCCATGCCACTGGGACGGTAGTTCGCGACCTGTGTACACCTGGCCCCGGGCATGTCCGTTAACATCACAATCAGCGACAGTGGAGGGTCATGACAACGTTGCGAACCTATGATGTGCTGGCGGCTTACCTAGCGGCGAGCGCTGTCGGCGATGCCATTCCGATGCCGTTCGTGACACAAGTGCTCGATGCGATCGATTTCCCGCCCCGATACCGATGGATATTCGCACCCATCAAGGCCGCTGCTGCAATCGGCCTGTTCTCGGCGCGATGGTCGCCTGGGCTGGCGCGACTCACAACTGCGCTGCTCACGATCTACTTCGCACTTGCGGTGGGTTTCCACGTCAAAGCCCGCGATCTGAGCGTCGCTGCTCTCGGGGCGGCGGCTAACACCGGGATCTTCGCCGCATTGACCTTGAACGAGCCTGCGGTCGCAGGCGTGCGGGCCGTCCGCTCTTAAAATCCGTCCAGTGTCGGTTCGAGTCCGACTGGGGGCACGCAACGACCGATGGAACCACCGAACGCAGACCCACGCCCACGCCCCATCCACAACTCTTGACAATTTCTCTCCGTTGATCGTGCGCAACCTGATGTTTGGCGCCGACACCTTCTCGGCGATCGACAGCGCGTCACATCGGTTTAAACCTATGTGAAGGAAAGAGTGAATGAATCGAGCGTCACATCCGTTTGGACCTATGTGAAGGAAAGAGTGAATGAATCGATTTGACATTAGCGATATTTCAAAGCCGCTCATCGTCGCTCCGATGGCGGGAGGACCGTCAACTCCCCAGCTCGC
>JAOPVX010000063.1 GCA_025965975.1 Mycobacterium sp.
GTCGCTGGCCATGGGGCTCTCTCTTCGTCTTTGGCCGATCCTGGTAGCGGCGGCCGGATTTGAACCGGCGACAACTCGATTATGAGCCGAGTGCTCTAACCAACTGAGCTACGCCGCCTTGCGTTGCGCCCGCCGAAGCGGGTGGAGCCCCCTGTCAGAATCGAACTGACGACCTTTTCCTTACCATGGAAACGCTCTACCGACTGAGCTAAGGGGGCTAGACCCGCGCAGCCGTGGCGTGGGCCTTAAAGAGGGTACATTCTCGCGGTTTGACGCGCCAAACCGCTGGTCTTCGCTCCGCTACAGATCAGCCGTCACACCGTCCGAAAACAGTGCGTCGTGTAGCTCGATCGAGCCCGTCGGGTCAGCGAGGCCTGGCGGCTTCTCGCCCGCGTCGTGGTTTGCGGTGATAGGACTGAACCGTGACTGAACCCGGCACGCCACGCGTGGCGGTGTACCTCGATTTCGACAACATCGTCATCTCGCGTTATGACCAGATCCACGGCCGCAACTCGTTTCAGCGTGACAAGGCGGCCGGCTTCCACAAGGAACCGGGGCGGCTGACCACGGCGACCGTCGACGTCGGCGCCATCATCGACTTCGCGTCGTCGTTCGGCACCCTGGTACTGACGAAGGCCTATGCCGACTGGTCGGCCGACGTCAACGCCGAGTACCGCGGGCAACTGGTCGGCCGCGCGGTCGACCTCGTGCAACTCTTCCCGGCGGCCGCGTACGCCAAGAACGGGGCCGACATCCGGCTGGCGGTTGACGCGGTCGAGGACATGTTCCGGTTGCCCGACCTGACTCACGTGGTCATCGTCGCAGGCGATTCCGACTACATCGCGCTCGCTCAGCGCTGCAAGCGCCTTGGCCGCTACGTCGTCGGCATCGGCATCACCGGTTCGATCAGCCGGTCGCTCACGGCCGCATGCGACGACTTCGTCACCTACGACGCACTCCCCGGCGTCCCCGCGACGGCCCCCGACGCCGCGCCGAAGCGACGCACGCGCCGCACCAAGGCCGAGTCCGACGAGGAACCGGAGGCACCGGACGCGCAGGCGGCGGCGACGGGCCTGTTGGAGCGGGCCCTGCGCATCGGTCACGAGAAGGACGACGCCGACTGGTTACACAATTCGGCGGTCAAGGCCCAAATGAAGCGGATGGACCCGTCGTTTTCCGAAAAATCGCTGGGATTCCGGTCATTCAGCGACTTCCTGCGCTCGCGCAGCGATGTAGCGGAGCTCGACGAGAGCAGCACCACCCGCATGGTCCGACTCAAAACGGTGGCCGCATAGGCTGAGGACATGACCGACCGCCTGTACTTTCGGCAGCTGCTTTCCGGGCGCGACTTCGCGACCAGCGACATGTTCGCGCAGCAGATGCGCAACTTCGCCTACCTCATCGGCGACCGCGAGACGGGAGACTGCGTCGTGGTGGACCCGGCCTACGCCGCGCAGGATCTGGTCGACGCGCTGGAGGCCGACGGCATGCACCTGTCAGGCGTGCTGGTCACCCACCACCACCCCGACCACGTCGGCGGGTCGATGGCGGGTTTCGAACTCAAGGGCCTTGCCGAGCTGCTGGAGCGGGTCAGCGTCCCGGTGCACGTCAATTTGCATGAGGCGGACTGGGTTTCACGGGTCACCGGCATAGCGCGGTCCGAGCTCACCGCGCACGAGCACGGCGATGTGGTCAGCGTCGGCGACGTCGACATCGAACTTCTGCACACCCCCGGACACACGCCGGGCAGCCAGTGCTTCCTGCTCGACGGACGGCTGGTGGCAGGCGACACGCTGTTCCTCGAGGGCTGCGGGCGCACCGACTTCCCCGGCGGTGACGTCGACGAGATGTACCGCAGCCTGCAGGCGCTCGCACAGTTGCCGGGCGACCCCACCGTGTTTCCTGGCCATTGGTATTCGGCGGAGCCGAGCGCCTCGCTGTCGGAAGTGCGTCGGACCAACTACGTGTACCGCGCAAGCAATCTGGATCAGTGGCACATGCTGATGGGCGGCTGAGGGGAACCTCCACGGTTGTTTGCAAAAGCAAAGGGTGGTCGCGCGTGTCCCCGCGAAGTTGCGTTATTCTCCCGCGGTGACCACACCGCCCACGCCCGCCGGTTGGTACCTCGATCCCGACGGCTCAGGCGGCCAACGGTATTGGGACGGGTCCGCGTGGACCGAACACCGATCCCCCGCCACCCCTGGGCCAGCCCAGCCGACGGCCGCGGCCGAACCCCCGGGTAGCGAGCAGCCGACCGCCGTCGTGCAGATCCCGCCCGCCGGGCCACACGTCGGCGCACACCGGACACATGATCAGGAACCCCAGGCCGAGCCTGCCCCGCCGCCCGAGCCCGAGCCTGCCCCACCGCCCGAGCCTGAGCCGGGGCCGACCGCGGTTCTGGATCTGGGGTCGACGGCGCCGAGTGAGCACTCGACCACCCCCGTGGTCCCGCCGACGCCTCCGGCCGAGCCGTCCTACTTCGCCTCACCGCTCGAGCCGACGCCCTCCGGTGAGGCGGGAGCGCCCGACGACCGCCGCCGGCTCATCATTTGGTTCGGCACCGCATGCGCGGCCCTGTTGGCGGTGCTGGCGCTGGTCGTCGTCTACGGGGTGTTCATCCACAAGGACAACACCACCCAGCTCTCGTCCGGCCCGAGCGCCACGTCGAAATCCGCAACCCAAACGACATCGGGCAATGGTGGGAGCAGCGGGACAAAAACCACAAGCGAATCGCCGACGAGCGTCCCCTCTGCCGGCGCAGTAACCGATGGCAATTTCTCGTTCGAGGTGACCCAGGTGGAGACCGCACCGTCGGTGAAGTACGGGGACGCGCCGGTACAAAAGACCGCGCAAGGCGAGTTCCTCATCGTGCACATGACGGTGACGAACACCGGCGCTATGTCGGCGACCTTCCTTGGCGCGCTGCAGAAGCTGAAGGCAGGCGGCACTGCGTACTCCATCGACGACGAGGCGACGTTCTATCTCAATGGCGGTATGGCGGAACTGAATCCGGGTGATCAGAGCGCCCTGGCTATCGCTTTCGATGTGCCGCAGGGGACCACGCCGGAGTCGCTGGAGGTGCACGGGGACCCGATGAGCGCCGGCGCCGAGGTTCCCATCCCGTAGTTTCTTGCAGACTGGAGAGCGTGGCCGACATGCTCTATGCCGATGTGTCCGAGTGGCAGGTCGGCGTCAACGACAGTTATCCGTACCCGGTGTTGTGCATCCGCTCCAACGATGGCACATATCGAGATCGCCGCTGGGTCAACAACTATCGCTGGTGTCTGCGCAACGCCGACAGCGGCCGCCTGACGTTCTTCATCGTTTACTTTGTCTGGCGGCCCAATTGGCAGCAAACGGTCGACACGTTCAAGGATCTGGTCGGCACGCCCCATCCGAAGATGGCGGTGATGCTCGACGTGGAGTCGTGGGGCACTCAGATCCTCGGCGACCGGTCGGCGGGAATCAACGCGACCTACAACGCGGTCGGCGCATTCGTCGGGTCGACGGCGAAGGTGATCGGGTACGGCAACGCCGGCGACCTGAACAAGCTGTGGCCGCACAGACCGCCGGGCATCAGGTTGGTGATCGCCGCCTACGGCCGCAACCCGCCCTATCCCGGCAAGATCGCCCACCAGTACACCGACGGTTCGGGCTTCGGCGGCGGTTTGCCGGAGGGCGCGCCGCCGTTCGGCCGTTGCGACATGAACTCCGCCGACGGGCTTGCGGCGGAGGAATACGCCCGCGCATGCGGCATCACGGCGACTGATTCCGTGCCCAATGACATCACTTTGTAGAGAATCCGTAGGAATTCTGGATTCGAGTAGTGCGATACTCGGGACACGGCCGCTTTTGCCGGGCAAACTTATCGGCAGTAGCGTCAATAGGACCGTCGGGGGTCGCCGTGAAGAACATTGTGCTGTGCTTCGACCGTGCACGTGACCATCCTGGGCCGCGTGCTGCCACGAATGCCGAGGCGTTGCTGCGCCTGCTCGAAGAGAGCGATGAGCAGGTCACGTGGTATCACCCGGGCACGCGGATGGCTGCCGCCGACGAACGTAGGTTGGCCAGGCTGCGGTGGCGCGAGGCTGCCGTCGACGATGCAAGGGCAGCGATCGCCGAGGCCTATGAATTCCTGGTCGACTGGTGGGTACCCGGCGATCGGATCTTCATGTTCGGCGTCGGCCGCGGCGCCTATTGCGCCCACGCCCTGACCCGGCTGCTCAGCATCGTCGGGGTGCTGCCCGACCTGATGGACTACGTGCTGGCCGCCTATGCGCTGCCCCGCACGCGTCGCAGCCCGCAGGACTGGCGGCGAGTCACCTTGCTGGCGGCACAACTGGCCGGACACCGCGAAATCGGCGTTCCTGTACAGTTTTTGGGGCTATGGGACATGGTGAAGGTGCCGGGTCGGCAAGCGGCGGGCGAACCGCTGACTAACGTCGTCGCGGGCCGGCACGCGGTCGCGGTCGACGGCGGGCACGTTCCGCGCGCCGGTCACCTCGTGGCATCGCCGGAATATGTTGACGAAGTCTGGTTCCGTGGGGCGCACTGCGACGTCGCCGGTGGGCCGGGGGCGTGCTGGCCGCTGGCCGACATCGCGCTGGACTGGATGCTCGACGGCGCGGTGCAAGCCGGCGTCACGGTGCCGTGCGCTAGTCGGTGCGACGCGCCGGCTCCCAGCGAATACGACGCCCTTGCCGGCAGCGCGCGCACGATTTCGCTGCGAAGGCTGCCCGCCAGCCCGCTGGTGCACGCCAGCGTCGACGTTTACCTGCGGGCGCATCCGGACTACTGGCGGCGCCTGCCCGCCCATGTGGTGTGGGCCGATACGGACTGGCTCGCTCGCAGCGAACGACTTGTGCAGGCCGAGCCGCCGGCTGTGCCGGTTGAACGGGCAGTGCTCGCAGCCGCCGCGTCCTAGGGCCGGGAATCGTGTTGACCTCAACCATGATTGAGGTCCTAGTGTCGCGGCTATGGCAACACAGCGACCAACCTTGACAGCAGATCCCCAGTGGCTGCGCGAGGCCTGCGGCGCGGTCGACCGATTCGTGGCCGGTTTGCAGGCCGGGATCGACTCGGCGAACGCGCAGACCTACAACGCGGACTTCGGCGAGGACGTGATGTGGGGCAGTCCGTATGGCGCGACCGTGCTCGGCTACGACGCGTTGCACGCGATTCATCGCCGCATGTTCGACCGAGGGGTGGCGGTGGCCGGAGCGTCGTCGCGATATCAGACCGTGCATGTGATGGCGCCCACGCCAGATGTGGCGATCGCCCATGTGCAACGGGTCGCGCTGGACGCCGACAGCGAACCGACCCCGATCGGCGACGCGACTGCGTTCTCGGAGATGGCGATGTACGTGCTGGTACGGCGGGACGGGAAATGGTGGCTTGCTGCGGGCCAGAACACCCCCATTCGTCCGAAGCCATGACCGCCGGGGCCCGGTGACAGGTCTTTGCCAGGGTCGACCAGGCGCCCACTTTCTCGTGAGGCACTCCAGTCTCTATTTACCCATGAGTTACCCATGAGCCAGCGCGGCCCCAGCAACTTTGCGGCTCCGCACGCTGGCGAATGCTGTAGCGACGGCCGGACCGTGATTTACTGCGGTGCGTGGATTGGTTCGAACACCGCGCTCGCGACTTGGCCGACATGTCCGCCGGAGCGTGGACAGCGCTCGCGGCCTGGCTGGCCGTCGTGGTCGGCGTCGCGGCCCTGGTGTACGCCTGGCGTCAGTATCAACGGGCCAGGGAGCAGACCGCGGAGCTCATGCAGCCCAACGTCGCGATGTTCATGGAGCCCAGCGCCAGTGACTGGCATCTCGTCGAGCTCGTCGTCAAGAACTTCGGCCGCACCCCGGCCTACGGCATCCGTTTCGACTTCGCCAATCCGCCGACCGTCGGCAAGTACGAGAGCGCCTACGAGGACCGCTTCCTCGACATCGCGCCGCTGAACCTGCCCGCGGAGATTCCGTACTTGGCGCCGTCGCAGGAATGGCGCATCGTGTGGGATTCGGCACTGGACCGCCGGGAGTTGGGCGAGGCCATCGCGTCGCGCTTCGACGGTGCAGTGATCTATTACGACGAACCCAAAAACGGCGACAGAGGCAAGCAGACCAGGAACCAGTTCCGGTCCACCGCGGTACTGGATTGGGCGACGCTGCACCCGGTCGAGCGGCTCGAACTGCTGACCACACACGACCTGGCCCGGCAGGAGAAGCAGAAGCTCGAGCTGCTGCGCAACCTGTTGACCTACTACCACTACGCCACCAGTGAGAGCCGCGAGGAAGTGCTACGCGTCGAGATCAACCGTGTCCGAGCGGCCGCCGACGAGCTACGCGAGCGCTACCGCGCCGAGTACAACCACGTGCCCGCGGCGGTCAACCGCAACTATCCCCCCGCGCCGGTCAACGAGAACTACCCGCCAGCGCGGGCCGAAGACGATATCGCCTTCGACGAGGCACACACCACGATCATCAACGGCAGGCATCGCCGCGACCTCGGCTAGCGCGTCACTTCCAGACGGAACCGATCCCGCATTCCCAGAGGCTGAGCTTGGGCACACCGCTCTTGCTCTTGCGTGGCTCCTTGCGGCGCTTGGTGCTGCGGCCTTCGGACTCGAGATGGTCGGCTGACCGCTTCCGTTGTGATCGCATGTCGTGCCCCCTGTGTTGCGCCATCGACCCCTCGCCGTCGGCGTCGGTTCTCACGCTATGGACGGCCCCCGGGGCGGACACGCGTAGTGCACTACCCGAATCCGGGTGGTTGGCTTTCGTAACTTTGTTACGTAACATCAGTCTGAAATGCCGCCGCACTCACGGGAGAGGCCATGACCAGCGCCGTTAGCTACGAACTCAACGAATCCGTCGCGACCATCACCCTCGACGACGGCAAGGTCAATGTGCTGGGCCCGGTGATGCAGTCCGCGATCAACGAGGCGCTCGACCGGGCGGAGAAGGACTCGGCCAAGGCGTTGGTGATCGCGGGCAACCAGCGGGTGTTCAGCGGTGGCTTCGACCTGGCGGTGTTCCAGTCGGGTGACCCGAAGGCCGCGCTGGGAATGCTAGGGGGCGGCTTCGAACTGTCGGTGCGGTGCCTGACGTTTCCGGTGCCGGTGATCATGGCGGCGACGGGCCCGGCCATCGCGAT
>JAOPVX010000104.1 GCA_025965975.1 Mycobacterium sp.
ACGAGCTGTTCCAGTGGTGGCTGGACCAGGAGCGGGCGAGCGGCCTGTCGCTGTACGGGCGCAAGCTATGGAAGACGATGAGCTCCTACTGGCCGACCGGCGACCAGCAGCCCAACGCAACCCCGGCCGAGATCGAGTTCGCACGCAACTGGCGGGACACGCCGAAGGTGGTGTTCTCCTCGACTATCTACAAGGTCGACTGGAACACCCGCCTGGTCGCCGGCGACGCGGTCGCCGAGATCACCCGGCTCAAGGCCGAGGACGGCGGCCCGATGGGCATCGGCGGCGCAACGCTCGCCGGGGCTGCCATGCGGGCCGGGCTGATCGACGAGTACGCGCTGGCCACCTACCCGGTTCTGGTGGGCGGCGGCACGCCGTTCTTCACCGCGCTGGATAGCTGGGTGAACCTGGACCTGGTGGAGACGCGGACGTTCCCCGACGGCGTGGTGCTGACCAGGTACGAGACGAGGCGCTGAGCGCTCGTCCGCCTTCGCCATCAGTAGCGAGTCCTCCCACGGCGGCTGCATCTCGACAGCAAGCGCGCGCGACAACATGTGCGCCGGCGCCGGTCGTCGTCGTCGGTCGCCGCCGCCGCCGCTGTTGCTGCTGCTGTTGCCCGGTGAAGGTTCTCACGAACCGTGGCGGAGTCTCACGACTGAGGGCGGAACAATAGCGGATGCCGCTAGTGGTCGGCGCTAACTACGCGCCGCGCTCTGACGTCGGGAAGGTGGCGCCCTGCGAGTTCGTAGTCGGCGTCGTCATGAAGGACTACTAGGCCGCTGGCCGCCGCGGTGCCGCAGATCAGCAGATCGACGACCGACATAGCACGCATCGCACCCGCGCCTGCGAGCCGGTGCTGCGCCGAATCTACCCACCGCCACACGGATTTCGGCACTGGCACATCGGGGTAGACGTCACGAAACGTCTGGTTCATCTGATCGAACTCGTCCGCATTGCGCGCCGATCGACGGAACTCGGCTCGTTGCGGTTCGCACGATCCGACGGCCCCGCTGAGAAGCGAGGCGCTCCAGGCCTCGGTGAGTTCCGGTTGTCGCTGGAGGCGCCAGACCGCGGAGGAATCCACCAGGAAGTAGATCAAGTCCCGACGGCCTTCTCGTCGGCCCGCGCGGCGAGCCAGCCCTCGTAGTCCCAGCCCTTCGCCTGCTCGCGGGACCGGGCTAGCGCCTCGATGCGCCGGAACCGCTCGACGTAATCGCGCATCGCGAGGTTCACCGCTTCCTTCTTGGTGTGCACCCCCGCGATCCGCATAATCTCGGCCAGCGCTTCGTCGTCGAGATCGATCTGTGTCACCGACACGACAGCCTCCCCATGTTGGCAATGTATGGCTTAAGCATACATCGCCAACATGGCATTGATTTCTACGTATCCGCGAGCGCCACGGGGCCGGAGAACAGACGAGCCCAATGCTCGTTTGGGGGTAGGGATTGACGCATTCCGTGCGACAAATCGACCGGCATCGCTGTGAGGCATCCTGGTAATTCCGCAGATCAGCAGTATCTCTGATTGTCACTGATGCAGCGAAGATTGACAGGCTACGGCGACACGCCGAGACCTGGTCAAAGTAGCCCGGCGTTTCCGGTCAATCTTCGCTGCATCTCGACAGCTTCTTAACTCCTGCTTCTCAAATCCTGTGTCACATCGCGGCCTCCTGACCTGCGATGATGCGGGGTAAGTCCCCTGGCGTGGTGGGAATTCGGTGAGGCAGCGTAGCCGCGGTTCGGGCGTGTCGTTCCGGTTCTGTGGGTGGGCCATCGCGTAGTGGTGAACGAGTTACCGACCAAAGTGACTCGACCAAAGGACCACGCGATGACCCACGACCATTCTGCCCTGCTGGCCCAGCTCGACGCGTTGAAGGGCGCCGATCCGAGGAGTGTGTTCGCCGAGCTGATCCGCGCTGGTCTGCAGGCGTTGATCGATGTCGAGGCCACCCAGGCCCTCGGTGCCGGCCGTTACGAGCGCACCGCGGAGCGCATGAACTACCGCAATGGGACCCGGTCGAAGACCGTTGCCACGACCAGCGGCGACGTCGAGGTCCAGATTCCGAAGCTGCGTTCTGGCTCGTTCTTCCCGAGTCTGCTCGAGCGGCGGCGGCGGATCGATCAAGCGTTGTATGCGGTGATCATGGAGGCCTACGTGCACGGCGTCTCGACCCGCAACGTCGATGACCTGGTGGCCGCGCTCGGGGTGGAGTCGGGGATTTCCAAGTCGCAGGTCTCACGGATCTGCGGCGGATTGGATGCCGAGATTGCCCGGTTCCGGGAGCGGACGTTGACGCACACGAGCTTTCCCTACGTTTTCCTCGATGCGACGTACTGCAAGGTCCGGATCGGGGCGCATGTGGTCTCCCACGCCCTGGTCGTGGCGACCGGGGTCTCGATCGAGGGAACCCGCGAAGTGCTCGGTACCGCGGTCGGGGATAGCGAGTCGTTCGATTTCTGGCGGGAGTTCCTGACCGGGCTGAGGGCGCGCGGCCTGTCGGGGGTGCATCTGGTGATCTCTGATGCACATGCGGGGTTGAAAGCTGCTGTGGCGCAGCAGTTCACCGGTGCGGCCTGGCAGCGGTGCCGGGTGCACTTCATGCGGAACGTGGGGTCGGCGGTGTCGTCGAAGCATGTGCCGCCGGTGATGGCGGCGATCAAGACCGTCTTCGCGCACACCGAACCCGATGCCGTTGCTGGGCAATGGGATCAGGTCGCAGACACATTGGCCGGGTCGTTTCCGAAGGTCGCTGCGATGATGCGTGAGGCCAAGCACGACGTGTTGGCGTTCCGGGTGTTCCCGAAGGCGCATTGGCAGAAGATCTGGTCGAACAATCCGATCGAACGACTGAACAAGGAGATCAAACGCCGGGCCGATGTCGTGGAGATCTTCCCCAACCCCGCGGCGTTCCTGCGGTTGGCGACCGCGGTGGTGATCGAGGCGCACGACGAGTGGCAGGTCACCCGCCGCTACGTCTCCGATGTCAGCATGGACGAACTACGGGTGGTCATCGCAGCGAAGGAACGCGCCGCGTCACAACACGCCACACCGGAATCGTTGACACTGGAACTCGAAAACGCCTACCATACAACATGACTCGTTGATCACGAACCAGATGGTTCACCGATCCGAATTACACCACTCCATGGGACGCTGTC
>JAOPVX010000117.1 GCA_025965975.1 Mycobacterium sp.
TGAAATGTCTCCTACCAGGTTTGCAGGTGCAGGATTCGAACCTGCGTAGGCGTAAGCCGACGGATATACAGTCCGCACCCATAGGCCGCTCGGGCAACCTGCCTGGGTGCTGCACCTCGCCGTGACCGTGTTTGGTGCGACTAGCAGGGTACAACGAGTATGGGCCTAAGACGAAAACGCACCAGACCACCCAGGAGGGACGGATCCAATGGCGGATTCATCGTTCGACGTTGTCAGCAAGGTTGACCGCCAGGAGGTCGACAATGCGCTGAACCAGGCCGGCAAGGAGCTGGCCACCCGCTTCGACTTCCGCGGCACCGACACGTCCATCGCGTGGCAGGGCGAGGAGACCGTCACCATCACCTCCTCCACCGAGGAACGCGCCAAGGCCGCCATCGACGTCTTCAAGGAGAAGCTCATCCGCCGCGACATCTCGATGAAGGCCTTCGATGCGGACGAGCCGCAGGCCAGCGGTAAGACCTACAAGGTCAGCGGCACCATCAAGCAGGGCATCTCCAGCGAGGACGCCAAGAAGATCACCAAGCTCATCCGCGACGAGGGCCCCAAGGGCGTCAAGACCCAGATCCAGGGCGACGAGGTGCGCGTTTCCTCCAAGAAGCGCGACGACCTCCAGGCCGTCATTGCCTTGTTGAAGAAGGCCGATCTCGACGTAGCGCTGCAGTTCGTCAACTACCGGTGAAACGGCAGCCGACGGTCCTACGCTGATCGGCATGGCACCTGCGCAACGCGAACCCAAAGTCGTCGTCCTCGGCGGAGGATCCTGGGGCACCACCGTGGCGTCCATCTGCGCCCGGCGCGGGCCCACGCTGCAGTGGGTGCGCTCGGAGGAGACCGCCAACGACATTAACGAGAACCACCGCAACTCCAAGTACCTAGGCAACGAGGTCGAGCTCGCGCTCACCCTGGACGCCACCACCGACTTCTCCGAGGCCGCCAACGCGGCCGACGTCATCGTGATGGGGGTGCCGTCGCACGGCTTCCGCGGGGTGCTGACCGAGCTGGCCAAGGAGCTTCGGCCGTGGGTGCCGGTGGTGTCGTTGGTGAAGGGTCTCGAGCAGGGCACGAACTATCGGATGAGCGAGATCGTCGACGAGGTGCTGCCCGGACACCCGGCGGGCATCCTCGCCGGGCCCAACATCGCCAGGGAAGTGGCCGACGGCTTTGCGGCCGCGGCGGTGCTCGCGATGCCCGACCAGCACCTGGCCGCACGGCTGGCAGAACTGTTCCGCACCAAGCGTTTTCGTACGTACACCACCGACGACGTTACCGGCGTGGAGATCGCAGGAGCGTTGAAGAATGTTTATGCCATCGCGGTCGGCATGGGTAACTCGCTGGGCATCGGCGAGAACACCCGCGCGATGGTGATCGCCCGCGCGGTGCGCGAGATGTCGAAGCTCGGTGAGGCGGTGGGCGGGCACCGTGACACGTTCGCGGGATTGGCGGGGATGGGCGATCTGATCGTCACGTGCACCAGCCAGCGCAGCCGCAACCGCCACGTCGGTGAGCAGCTGGGTGCCGGCAAGCCGATCGACGAGATCATCGCGTCGATGAATCAGGTCGCCGAAGGCGTCAAGGCCGCAAGCGTCATCATGGAATTCGCCGACGAGTACGGGATCAACATGCCGATCGCCCGCGAGGTCGACGGCGTCATCAACCACGGCTGCACCGTCGAAGACGCCTACCGCGGACTGGTCGCCGAGCAGCCCGGCCATGAGGTGCACGGCTCAGGGTTCTGAGTACCGCCGCGCAAGTCGATTGGCGGGTCATCATTTGACGCCATCCAGAAGGGTATCCCTCCTGCCGCCTCGACTAGAGGTCTAGTTGAAGTACGGGTTGGTGCCTTTGGGCCTGTCCAGCAACGGGTTCGACTCGTTGAGAATGAAGCTGCCTGCCGCGCTGATCACGAATCCCGACTGGTTGCGGGTGTCGACACAGGTCGTCGTCGTCCCGTCGTTGCCGCAGCTGACGGTCTGGTAGCTGATTCGCGACCCAGCCGGCAGCGGCTTGGCCGCCCCGGCCGAGGCGAAGACCGGGGCACTGGAGTTGGCGAAGCTCGGAACCCCGCCGTATGAACCGCTGACCAGATTTGTCCCCTCGGGGGCTCCTGGGATCGGACCACTGCAGCCGTAGCCGTTGCCCTTCTGGAGCACGCACGTCAGGCCGTCCGGCGTGCTGAACGCGTACCAGTTGTTGTCCATCACGGCGTATTCGGACAGCTTGACCGGTGCTAATGCATTGACATTGGGCGGCGGAGGCGGCTGCGGTGCAGGCACCGGCGGCGGCTCGGCGGCGGCGATGCCCGACACGCACACCGCGGCCGCAATTCCCATAACGCCTATCAAAACTCTGCTCAGCACTGCCACAGCCTATGTGTCGCAGAAGCGACCAGCAGTGTTTCTATCCGCACAACCTCAGTACTGCCCAGGCCCCCGGCCCGCCATCTCCTCAAGCCGGCGGATCCGGTCCTCGATCGGCGGGTGCGTCGAGAACAGCTTGCCGATGCGCTCACCGGCGCGGAACGGGTTGGCGATCATCAGGTGCGCCTGGTCGGCCAGCTGCGGCTCCGGCGGCAGCGGCGCCTGCTGCACCCCCGCGCTGATCTTGCGCAGCGCGCTCGCCAGCGACAGCGGATCACCCGTCAGCTCCGCCCCCGACTGGTCGGCCTGATACTCCCGCGACCGCGACACCGCCATCCGCACCACTGTCGCGGCGATCGGGCCCAGCAGCGAAACGAGGAGCAGTGCAAACGGATTCGCACCACCCTCGCGGTTACCGCCGAAAAATCCCGCGAACATTGCGATGTTCGCCAGCGCCGTGATCACCGACGCCAGCGCACCGGCCACACATGAAATCAGAATGTCGCGGTTGTACACGTGACTGAGCTCATGGCCCAGCACCGCGCGCAGCTCGCGTTCGTTGAGGATCTGCAAAATCCCCGTCGTGCAGCACACCGCCGCATTACGTGGATTGCGGCCCGTCGCGAACGCGTTCGGCGCCGCGGTATCGCTGATATACAGCCGCGGCATCGGCTGCCGCGCCGTCGTCGCCAACTCGCGGACGATGCGATACATCACCGGCGCCTGCATCTCGTTCACCGGCTGGGCATGCATCGCACGCAGCGCCAGCTTGTCGCTGTTGAAGTACACATAGACGTTCATGCCGACGGCGAACAGCACCGCCAGGCCCAGAATCGCCCTGCTCTGGAACAGCGAACCGATGAACACGATCAGCGCCGACATACCCACCAGCAACACGAACGTCTTGGCCCTGTTGGCCTGCGGATGCCATGTCATCGTGGCTTCCTCCTACTAGAACCGGGTGAGTCGTCGCTGGGTTAACGCGTAGCCAGCCTCTGCGGGTTCCGCACTGCGTCAGCCGTGCCGGTTCACCGTGTAGTCCACCAGCGTGGCCAGCGCGTTCCGACCCGGCCCCTCCGGCAGGTTGGCCAGCTCGTCGCGGGCCAGCGCGGCATACCGCGCCACGGTGTCCTTGGCTTGCGCCATGCCGGGCGATTTGCGCAGCAGGCGCAGCGCCTCGGCCAGGTCCTCGTCGTTCTCGACCGGTCCCGCCAGCAGCTGCCGCAGCCGATCCACGTCAGGGCCCGCCTCGCGCAGCGCGTAGAGCACCGGCAGCGTGTGCACGCCCTCGCGCAGGTCGGTGCCCGGCACCTTGCCCGACTCGTCGGGATCACTGTCGATGTCGATGATGTCGTCGGAAATCTGAAACGCCGTGCCGACGATGCCGCCGAGCCGGCTCAGCCGCTCGATCTGCTCCTCGTCGGCGCCGGAGAACGTCGCACCGAACCGGCCAGACGCCGCGATCAGGCACGCCGTCTTCTCGAACACCACCTTCAGGTAGTGCTCGACCTCGTCGACACCCTCGGCGACGCCGCGCGTCTCCCGCATCTGGCCCGTCACCAGCTGCGCGAACGTGTCGGCGATCACCCGCACCGCCACCGGGCCCAACCGCGAGACCAGCCGTGAGGCCGTCGCGAACAGATAGTCGCCGGCCAGGATCGCGATGTTGTTGCTCCAGCGGGCGTTCGCACTCGGGGCGCCACGGCGCACCTGCGCTTCGTCCATCACGTCGTCGTGGTACAGCGTCGCCAGGTGCACCAGCTCGATGACGGCCCCTGCGACGGTGACCTGCCAGGCGTCGGGTTCGCGGCCCAGCTGCGCCGAGAGCACCGTGAACAGCGGGCGGAACCGTTTGCCGCCGGCCTGGAACAGATGTTGGACCGCATCGGACATCAGCTCATCGGCTTTGCCCAGCTCAGTGGCCATCAGGTCCTCGATGCGGGCCACCCCGTCGCGGACCTCATGCGCGAAGACAGGGTCTCCGAAATCCACTCCCGCCACCACACTCGCTGGTGTCCTCACCCTGCCAACATACTGGGAAGCATGAACACGCGAGCCGACGTGGTCGTCGTCGGGGCCGGGCCCGCCGGCTCCGCCGCGGCTGCGTGGGCGTGTCGGGCCGGCCACGACGTACTGGTCATCGACTCCGCGCAATTCCCCCGCGACAAGGCCTGCGGCGATGGCCTGACCCCGCGCGCGGTCTTGGAATTGCAGCGGCTGGGGCTCGGGTCGTGGCTCGAGGGCCGCGTGCAGCACCGCGGACTACGGTTGTCGGGATTCGGCGGCGACGTGGAAGTCGACTGGCCTGGCCCCTCGTTCCCGTCCGTCAGCAGCGCGGTGCCGCGCACGGAGCTCGACGACCGCATCCGGATGGTGGCCGCCGACGAGGGCGCCAAGATGGCGCTGGGCGTGAAAGCCGTTGACGTTCGGCATGATCCGGCCGGACGCGTCTCGTCGCTGTTGCTGGATTCCGGCGCTGAGATCGGATGCACGTCGCTGATCGTCGCCGACGGCGCGCGGTCGCCGTTGGGTCGGGTGCTGGGACGGCATTGGCATCAGGCGACGGTGTACGGCGTGGCGATCCGCGGATACATCGCGACGCCGCGCAGCAACGAGCCGTGGATCACGTCGCACCTGGAGCTGCGCTCGCCCGAGGGCAAGGTGCTGCCGGGCTACGGCTGGATCTTCCCGCTTGGCAATGGCGAGGTGAACATCGGCGTCGGCGCCCTGGCGACGACGAAGCGGCCTGCCGACGCGGCACTGCGCCCGCTGATGACCTATTACACGTCGCTGCGCCGCGAGGAATGGGGCTTTTCCGGTGAGCCCCGTGCGGGGCTGTCGGCCTTGCTGCCGATGGGCGGCGCGGTGTCCGGGGTGGCCGGGCCGAACTGGATGCTGATCGGTGATGCCGCGGCGTGCGTCAACCCGCTGAACGGCGAGGGCATCGACTACGGGTTGGAGACGGGCCGGCTCGCGGTCGAGCTGTTGGGCACCCGCGACCTGTCGTCGGCGTGGCCCGCGGTGCTCTCGGCGCATTACGCGCGGGGGTTCTCGGTCGCGCGGCGGCTGGCGTTATTGCTGACGTTTCCGCGGTTCCTGCCGTCGACGGGGCCTCTCGCGATGCGCT
>JAOPVX010000126.1 GCA_025965975.1 Mycobacterium sp.
GGCCAGAAGGTGTTCATCTCGGGCATCGACCAGGCGCAGGCCGTGCTGATAGTCGGACGCACCTACAGGGAAGGGGTGGCCAAGTCCGAATCTCTCCGCCCGGCGCTGTTCATCGTGCCGACCGACACCCCAGGGTTGAGCTGGACGAAGATCGACATGGAACTCGTCACCCCCGAGAGCCAGTTCCAGGTGTTCATCGACGAGGTGCGCCTGCCGGCCGACGCCTTGGTGGGTTCCGAGGACGCCGCGATCGCGCAGCTGTTCGCCGGGCTCAATCCGGAGCGCATCATGGGCGCAGCCAGCGCGGTGGGCATGGGCCGATTCGCGATCAACAAGGCCGTCGACTACGTCAAGACCCGCCAGGTGTGGAAGACACCGATCGGTGCGCACCAGGGCCTGTCGCACCCGTTGGCGCAGAACCACATTGAGATCGAGCTGGCCAAACTGATGATGCAAAAGGCCGCGACGCTCTACGACATCGGCGACGACGCAGGCGCGGCCGAGGCGGCGAACATGGCCAAGTACGCGGCGGCTGAGGCGTCGGTACGCGCCGTTGACCAGGCCGTGCAGTCGTTGGGGGGCAACGGGCTGACCAAGGAGTACGGCATCGCCGCGGCGGTAACCGCGTCCAAGCTGGCCCGCATCGCCCCGGTCAGCCGTGAGATGGTTCTCAATTTCGTCGCGCAGACCTCGCTCGGTCTGCCACGCTCATACTGATGAGCGCTCTGGTCCACTACAGCGTCGAGCGAAGTGTCGCACGGCTCACGCTGGACTCGCCCGACAACCGCAACGCGTTGTCCACCGCGCTGGTCAACCAGCTGCACCAGGGCCTCACCGACGCCACCGAGGAGTCAGGAGTGCGGGCCGTCGTGCTCGACCACACCGGCGGAACGTTCTGTGCGGGAGCCGATCTGGCTCAAGCTTCTGCTGGCGCGCTTGGCGCTGATCCCGGCGATGTTGCCGTCGAGCGGGCCCGCGAACTGACGTACCTGCTGCGCCGCATCCTCGAGCTGCCGATTCCGGTGATCGCCGCCGTCGACGGGCACGTGCGGGCGGGCGGGCTCGGTCTGGTCGGCGCTTGCGACATCGCGGTCGCCGGGCCGGCCAGCACGTTCGCATTGACCGAGGCGCGCATCGGCGTTGCCCCGTCGATCATTTCGCTGACCCTGCTGCCGAAGATGACCCCCCGCGCCGCGAGTCTCTACTTCCTCACCGGGGAGAAATTCGGCCCGGCCGAGGCCGCCGATATCGGGCTGATCACCATCGCCGCCGACAACGTAGAGGCCACCGTGGCGTCGCTGACCGCCGCGATCGGCAAGGCGTCGCCGCAGGGGCTGGCCGCCTCCAAAGCCTTGACTACGGCTGCCATTCTGGAAGCGTTCGACCGCCAGGCGGACGAGCTGAGCGAGCAGTCCGCGCGGCTGTTCGTCTCCGAGGAGGCCCGCGAAGGCATGATGGCGTTTCTGCAGAAACGGCCGGCGCACTGGCGGAGCTGACCACTCCTTCGTCCGACCCATCACGTCCACGCCCGCGCAATCGGGACCACGCTCTGGTTATCAGGGTCGGCATCCGCTGCACGGTCTCCCAAGAGACGAACGCGAGGTAGAGCACGAACATCGCGGGGCTGAAGAACCCGACGTTGAGGCTGAGCAGGATCATCAGATGCAGTAGCACACCGGCCGCAAGCACCCACGGCCGTAGCCGTCGATTCCAGATCAGGATGGCGATCGCCAGTTCGATTGCCAGCGTGCCCCATGTCGCGACGTTGACGATGATGGCGTTCTCTGACATCCATTGCGGTGCAGGCAAAATCGCCCACTTGTAATCGGTTCGCCAGGCATACGCCACCGCGTATCCGCCTACCCACGGCTTGCCGCTTAGTTTGGCTTGTACCGACACCAGATAGATCACCGACAATTGGACCTGCATCAGGCGGATGGGCCACGGCGCGCGGCATTGCGCGGTCCAGAACGATCCGGTGCGACGGCGCTGATCGAGTGACAGCGCCGCTCCACATGAGGAGAGCGCCAGGTAGAGGGCGGTAACGCTGATTACCCCGTCGCCGGCGGTGAATATCCATGGATCTCGTCGCATAAACGACGTCAGCAGGACGAACACGAGGATCGCAGCTAGCCGACTGTGCCAGCCGACGGCCACTGCGATGGCCGACAACAGCAGCACGACCCAACCGATCGAGATGGCCGTGTCGCCAGTCCATACTTGAAAGATGCCCCACCGGTAATCGAGTGTGGGTTGCTGCGGCACGGGTCCGTTCACCCCGAACAATTCGTGCAGGTCCGGGAACAACGACAGCGTCCACAGCACCGCCAGAGCACCGAACGCCATCCTGACAAGACCGAGCGTATACACCGGTTCGGGCGCAAACCAGAACCCGCGCCATCGGTTGAGGGCGGCGAATCGCGATTGCGCGGGACGCTCCGACTCCATCATCGTTGCGCCGCCGTCAGGTCTTCCTGGTAGAGAACCTTTGTGGCGGTGGCAGTGCTGGCCTCCTCGCCCGGGGGCGACAAGCTCTTGGTCCGAAGGCGCATTACGACGCCAACCGCATGCTCTGATGGCCCCGTCAGTTTCCGGGCGACCCATCGGGCAACGCCCTGCCGAGCACGTGCGTCGAGCACCACATATTCGAAGAGCTTCTCCCAGTGGCTCGAGGCTAATAGGCGATCCATCCGAGTACCCGGCTCGTGCGTCCATACCCGGCTGGCACCGTCGGCCATCGTGACTTGTACCTCGACCGTATTGAATCTGTCTATTGGACTCGGCGCGTATACCGCCCAACTCTGGTTGAGATTCACTGCCGCCGTCGGCTTCAGAACGGGGACAAGGCTGCGCTTGATGGGCGACTCGGGCAGATTCCATGCGACACCGACAAACACAATTGCCGCGACTAGGCCGCTGATCATCACCTGGCCGGTACGGGACTCTTCGAATCTCTGCTGAAGCGTGGACAACTGGCCAATGGCTGTGCGACGGCGCGCTCCGCCGTCCTGTGAACTCATCGCACAAACCTCGCAGTCGGTTATCGCCTGACGGCGTCTAGCCTCACATGGTGCCACGCGGAATTCTGATCACCGGGGCGAACCGGCACACAGGGCCCGAAGGTAGTAGGTGCGGCGACGGCCGCAGGCCATCACGTGCGCGCCATGACTCGACGCAGTGACGTCGGCCACACGGGTGTGTACTGGTCCCAGGGTGACCTGCTAGCCGACACGGGCGTGGACGCCGCGGTCGGCGGCGTGGAGGTCATCGTGCGCTGTGCCACCCAGGGCACGCGCGATAAGGATGTCACGTCCGCGCAGAACCTCATCACGGCAGCACGCCGACCGGCGTCGCGCACATCTTCTACGTGTCGATCGTCGGCATCGACCGGATTCCGTCGCCGTACTACCAGACCACGCTGCGCGGGGTGCGGTTTCAGCCCATCGATGCCCACGACGTCGCCGCGCGGCTCGTCGAGTTTGTCGACACCGAACCCACAGGGTGGGTCGCCGAATCGGGCCCGCCGTGCACACATGCCGAGCTGGCACGCATGTACCTCGCTGCCCGCGGCGGCCGTCGGCCCGTCGTTCAGGTGCCGCTGCCGGGGCGCATCGTCGCCGGTTACCGGGCTGGTGCGAATCTGGTGCCGGAGAACGCGGTCGGCACCATCGGCTTCGCGGAATACCTCGCCGAGACCAAATAAAGTTTGCTTGTCTAGCTGCTTCGCCGGGATCGGTGAGAGCACAGTTTGGCCAACCGCCTTGCATGTGCCAGCGTTCGTCGTAGGCTCGACATTGATGAGCACTCCAGCGTCGCGGAACGGTTCGATGCGTGCTGCTGACACCGATCGGATCCAGGTGGCGCAGTTGCTCACGGATGCCGCTGCCCAGGGCCAGCTGCAGATGAGCGAGTACGAGGATCGCCTCACCAGGGCCTATGCCGCGCAGACGTACGACGAACTCGACAGGATCAGCGCCGATCTGCCTGGCACCGTCACCAGGGCGCGCGGCGGCGGTCCGTGCCGGCCTGCGCCTTCGACGCTGCTGTTGGCCATCATGAGCGGCTTCGAGCGCCGTGGCCGCTGGAACGTGCCGAGGAGGTTGACGACCTTCGCTCTGTTCGGCGGCGGCGTGGTGGATTTGCGGTACGCCGACTTCACTTCACCCGAGGTGGAGATTCACTCGTACTCGATCATGGGCGGCCAGACCATCCTTGTGCCACCCGAGGTGAACGTGGACCTGCGCGGAATCGCCGTGATGGGCACCTTCGACCAGAGCGTCAACGGCGAAGGGTCCCCAGGAGCGCCGCACGTGCGAATCCGCGGTTTTTCAGTGTGGGGCAGCGTCGGCGTCAAGCGCAAGAAGCGCAAGGCCGTCTAGCGGCACGCGGGCCTGCCTGCCCAGCGGCACGCAGGCCGAGCCTGCCTAGCGGCACGCAGGCTGAGCCTG
>JAOPVX010000185.1 GCA_025965975.1 Mycobacterium sp.
GTCGAGGTGGTGAACACCTCCGACGGGCCCACCAGGTCGAGGGCCTGGACGCCCGGAAAGCCGAGGATCAGCACGGATCGAACCATGAAACCCAGTGTTGGCGACAACGACCGTGGCGTCCACGCCATGACACCCACAAATTAGGACATCACCACATCCGCCGACCGTCGCCGGAACTACACCTGACCAATCAACATATGTGCTTGTCGGCCTCGATGTTCAAGACAGCTGACATTGACGGAGGTGCAAAGGAGTAACCGTCCGGTACTCCCGCCTGGGCGCGTCATCAGGCCTGGAGGAAGGTGAGCGTCGCGAGGACGCGGCGGTGGTCGTCGCCGGTCTCGTGGAGGTTCAGTTTGGTCATGATGCTGCGGATGTGCTTTTCGATGGTGCCCTCGGTGACCCACAGCCGACGGCCGATGCCGGCGTTGGACCGTCCCTCGGCCATCAGCTCCAACACCTCCTGCTCGCGCGCACTGAGCACCGCCAGCGGATCGTCGCGCCGGCGGGTCGACATCTAACGCCGCCCGCGCCGTCGTTGCCGCCTACGACGCAGTCACCGTTCAACTGCTACTGGATGGCGACCTCCAAGCAGCACGAACCTGGCTCACCCAACTCCTCACCGCGCTACTCAACCGCTAACACCAGCCGAAACAAGTTGGCCCATTCCTATTGATCTGGCGATCCTCGGCTACGGGATGTCGGCCGCCTGACGAGCGTTGCGTGCGCAGCCACCGTGCTTCCGTGTTTACTTTTTGGTGGACCAAACTGCTGACAGCCATAGCGATAGAGGGGCCCTGGTCACGGTCCCCGCAATAGGCGTCGGGCGCATTGACCGAAATTCGCGGACGTCCGCACGCAACGCGGCGAGTGCCGCGTCGACGGTTCAATGATCTGAAGATGACTACGACTTATCTGTCGGTTAAGCCAGAGTCGTGGGTTCCGCCGCGCCACCGTGGTTCTTGGGCTTGGTCAAAAAGGTCAGGCGAAACTTGCCGATCTGCACCTCGTCGCCGTTGACCAGCACCGCCGAATCCACCGCCTCGCCGTTGACGTAGGTGCCGTTGAGGCTACCGACGTCGAGGAGGTGGATTTCGTCGTTGTCCCGCCGGAGCTCCGCGTGCCGGCGGCTCACGGTGACGTCGTCGAGAAAGATGTCGCTGCCGGGATGTCGGCCCACCGACGTCACCGGCAGATCCAGCAGGAACTGGGATCCGGCGTTGGGGCCCCGTTTCACCACTACCAGCGCCGAGCCTGGGGGCAGCCCCTCGACGGGAGATCGCGCTGTTGGCGCCCACGTCGGTAGAGCGTCCGGTTCGTTGAGGAAGTTGGCGCGGGGGAACGCAGAAGTGGTTTCCCTTGTGACGTCGTCAGACGTCTGGTCACGGTCGTTGTCGGTCACACCCGCTGCCCCTTTTCGGCTGGCTCGGTGGAGCTAGCCTGAACTGCTAATACGACCGTACCCGCGGGCGGCAACGCGCCTGAGTTTCCTGGTCAGGTCGCCACGCGTCGGCGCTTTTCGGCGGTGACACGAGTGCGTTCGCCGTCGCGGAAAACAGCGCGCAGCACGGTAGGCAAGTAGGTGCGCTCGAGCGCACCGCTGGGGAGCGCGTCTGGCTCAACCAGGCTCTGCGCGAGGCCCCCCTCGTGGATGGCGACCACGAGGCGCGCCAGCATGTCGAGATCGACATCGGTCTTGTGGCCGGACTTCTTGAGCAGCAGCCGCAGCAGCTCGGTCAGCTCGTCGCGCAGCTGCTTGTCGTGTTCGGCGAGAACCTTCGCGGTATCCGGGTTGCGGATCGCGTGCAGCGTGTACTCGGTCGAGATGAGATACCAACTCGGGTCATGGTCGTTCAGCTCGGCCAACAGCTCGAGGAGCGAAGCCAATGGATCCTCGGCATTCAAAGCGTCGCTGACGATCTCGCCGAAGCGTTGCACGAGGCGCTGACTGTGGCGGTCGAAGAGCGCGAAAAACAGCGCGTCCTTGCTCGCGTAGTTGGAGTAGAAGGCGCCGGTCGTCAGGCCCGCGCGGTCGCAGATCTCCCCGATGGACGAGCCGTGAAAGCCACGTTCGGCGAACACGTCGTGCGCGGCGTCGAGCAGCGCGGCGGTGGTCTGCGGGCGGCGCTTGGTCGGTCCCTTGGGCATCAGCAAAGGATAGCAAGTTCTATCCGATAGGGACCCCTATTGACGCGGCTCGTCCTCGTCTATACGGTAGGGGTGTCAATCCGATAGGGAGTCCTATCCGATTTTGAGCCCGCGAGGAGGCACCCGTGCCCAATCACATGACGGTGGAAGAAGCAGTGTCGATGTCGGTCGGTCCGGGGGCCGCCGAGTTCAAGTTCGAGACCCCGCCGACGTTCGACAGCGTCGAGGACGAGCGCCGCTACCGCAAGCAGGAGCTGGCGGTGGCGTTCCGGTTATTCGGCAAGCTCGGCTTCGGCGAAGGGGTCGCCGGGCACATCACCGTCCGCGACCCGGAGAACCCGCAGCATTTCTGGGTCAACCCGTTCGGCATGAGCTTCCGCAGGGTCAAGGCCTCCGACCTCATCAGGGTCGACCACCACGGCAACATCATTGAGGGCAGCCGGCCCGTGAACAAGGCCGCGTTCTGCATCCACTCCGAGGTGCACAAGGCCCGGCCCGACGCGCTGGCCGCCGCGCACGCGCACTCATTGCACGGCAAGGCGTTCTCCAGCCTGCACCGCCAGCTCGATCCGATCACCCAGGACGCCTGCCAGTTCTACGACGACCACGGCCTCTACGACGACTTCGGTGGTGTGGCCACCGATCAGGAAGAGGGCGCGCGGATCGGCAAGGCGCTCGGGTCGTACAAGGCGGTCCTGCTCGCCAACCACGGCATACTGACTGTCGGTCAGACTGTCGCCGAGGCCGCGTGGTGGTTCATCAGCATGGAACGCTCGTGTCAGGCGCAGTTGTTGGCGATGGCGGCGGGCGAGCCCAAACTCATCGACCACGAGACCGCGACCGCGGTGCACCACCAGACCGGGCACCCGCTGGCCGGCTGGTTCCAGCTGCAGCCGATGCACACCGAGATCCTCGCCGAGCACCCCGATCTGCTCGACTGAAGCCCACCGCCACCGATCCGGCACCAGCGGTGCGCACGGGTGACCTTGATCCTGTCTCCGTCGTCAAGGAAATATTGGCCCAGATATCTTGTGGCAACGCGGCTTTCGGCGCGTTCCAGCGCGTGCGTCACGCTGAAGCGATAGCCGAGGCCGCGGCGCTGACGGGTGACTGCGGTCGCCGATGATTACCCAGCGTGGGGTTCGCGGACCCGATCGCCACACCCCTTCGGCTCCGACAGCGAGGTCATCGAACGCCTGCGTGCCGGCGGGACTGATCAAGGCGGCGGACAGGTCGGGCCGTCCCAGCACCAGCGCGGAGACGATGTGCACCCGGTCGTCCACCACTCGGCGGCTTCGTGGATCGCGCCTGCTGCGGTGTGTGTAGGAGAACCGGCCGCCCGTTAGGCATGATCGAGTAGAGGTGGTGTCGTCGACGACGAAGTCCGGCACATGATTTCAGCACGTTTTCGCGGCCGTCGCGGAAGGGTGAGTTGCAGGTCAGCTTGGGTGGCGGCCGATATGAGATTCGGCGCGCATGCGTTCGATCATGTGCGGATAGTGCAACTCGAAGGCCGGCCGCTCAGAGCGGATCCGGGGCAGTTCGGTGAAGTTGTGCCGCGGCGGCGGGCAACTGGTTGCCCATTCCAGCGAATTGCCGTAGCCCCAGGGGTCATCGACGGTGGCCGGCTCGCCGTAGCGCCAGCTCTTGAACACGTTCCACACGAATGGAATCATCGACGCGCCCAGGATGAACGCCCCGATCGTCGAGACGATGTTGAGCGTGGTGAAGCCGTCGGTGGGCAGGTAGTCGGCGTAGCGGCGCGGCATGCCCATGTTGCCGAGCCAGTGTTGCACCAAAAATGTGGTGTGGAAACCGATCAGGGTGAGCCAGAAGTGCAGCTTGCCCAGCCGCTCGTCGAGTAGCCGACCGGTCATCTTCGGGAACCAGAAATACACCCCGGCAAAACTGGCGAACACGATCGTGCCGAACAGCACGTAATGGAAGTGGGCCACCACGAAGTAGCTGTCGGTGACGTGGAAGTCGATCGGCGGGCTGGCCAGCAGCACGCCCGACAAGCCACCGAGCAGGAAGGTGACCATGAAGCCCACC
>JAOPVX010000170.1 GCA_025965975.1 Mycobacterium sp.
CTCACCATGCCTGCACCTAACACCGAGTCAGACTCAGCGCCGTGTTCACCTCCACCCCGGACGGGTCGAATGCCCGTACCACCCTGCAAATACGGCGGATTCGAATATGGAGGGTTACCGGTAAAGCCCGATCGGCTTTCGCCTTAAGAGCAAGAGGTGCGCGGTGTTTGGGTGCGTGATTGCTGGGTTTGGGGTGCGAGCGAACGGCACCCTTGACAACGACCAATGGAGGCGTCTGGGCGGATCGCGATTGACACGGTGAAATGTCAGGGGTGCTGCGGCCCCTGCAGGTGCAGGGGATCCCTCGCAATCTCCAACTGCACGAGACATGTGCGGTGCGCAAGGGCTGTTGGCGCTAGTGCCTCGTGGGTGCCCCGCTTGGGGATTAGCGGATGGCCGCCGGCGGAGATTTTGCGGACCTCCGGGGCTCCCGAGCGGATCCTGACCGATAACGGCAACGTGTTACCAAGGTGGCGTTCCCGCTCCGATCAGGCCGGCGACGTTCGAGTGTGACGCGTTCGAGAACGCATGGGGCACTCCGCTATCGAACCGAGCGCAGCTCCCGGTCGTCAGCAGATGCTGCTGATCGCCCAGATGCAGGTGCACGTCGCCGAAGAGGACGTAGACGAACTCCTCTCCCGGATGGGCGATGGGATCGTCGGCATATCCGGCCCCGGCATCGAACATGATGCGGTAGGGCTGCAGCGTGTGCTCTCCGTGTGATCCCACGAGGGTGTAATGCACGCCGCGTCCGCGGCGGATTGATGTCGCACCGAGATCGGCGGGCTGACTGATTTCGAGAGGCCGGGCCTCGGTAGTCGGGGATTCGTCGTGGGTGAGCAGGTCGGAGACGCTGACCCCCAGGCTGTGAGCAACCGACTGCAGTCGTTGCAACGAGATCCCGGCGATTCCGCGTTCGAGTTCAGACAGAGTCGATGGACTGACCTGCAGCAGACTGGCCTGCTCACGGACGGTCAACCCACGCATCTTCCGCATCTCACGCAGACGCTTACCGATAGTCGGGGTGAGGTCAGTATCCAAGGCCGACTCCTGACCGCTTAGGTGCGCTGTTGACTTCGAACCAGGGCTACTCTACCGTCCCTCCTACCGAACAGAATGATACTGTCTGATCGGTTACGCCGAACAACCAGAGGATCTCCGGTATGCCGTGCACGCGAGAGGAGCTGGTGCAAGCGCTCTCCGGGCATCCCCGGCTTTCGCTGGCCAACCTGCCGACACCACTGACCTACGCTGCGCGCTTCTCCGCCGCCGTAGGCAGCGACGTGTGGCTCAAGCGCGACGACCTGACCGGCCTGGCGCTGGGCGGCAATAAGGCGCGAAAGATCGAGTACATCTTCGGCTGCGCCGCACGGCAGGGCGATGTCGGCACCGTGGTGACCGTCGGAGCCCCGCAGTCCAACCACGCCCGAACCGTCGCTGCCGCAGCACGTTTGGCGGGATGGGACTGCCACCTGGTGCTGGGGGGCGATCGCCCGGATCGACCGAGCGGCAACCTCAGCCTCGACGTCGCGCTGGGCGCGCAGCTGCATTTCGCCGGAACAGATGACTGGGACGAGCTCGAAACCATCGCCGGATCCCTCGTTGACGACCTGGGCGGCCGGGGCAGGCAGCCTCTGATGATCCCCATCGGGGGCTCTACACCCACGGGTGCGCTCGGTTTCGTCGCCGCCTATCTCGAGCTGCTCGAGCAACTCGACGATCATGGCATTACGCCGGAATCGATCATGCACGCCACATCGACGGGCGGAACCCAGGCGGGGCTCGACTTCGCACACCGTGTACTGGCCCAAGGCCCCCCGGTCATCGGCGTCGGGGTCGCCAAGACCCGGACCGATCTCACTCGCGACATCGTCTCGATCGAGAACGGCCTCCACACCCTGCTCGACAGGGATCCGGGCGTCATCGAACCCACCGTTCTCCCCGGATACCTAGGCGAGGCGTACGCCGTCCCCACCGCGGGCGGTCAGGCCGCGTTCGACCTGTTGGCGAAAAGTGAAGCGGTGCTGACCGATTCGGTGTACAGCGCCAAAGCGCTGCACGCCGTAGTCGACCGCGCAGGCAAGGCGAATGGTCCCATTGTGTTCTGGCACACCGGGGGGATCCCAGCGCTATTTTCCGACACCGCCGGGATCACCGACTGGCGTCCCCGTGATACCGCACCATCACCCATCCACCTATGAAGCAGGGCAAGGACACGCAATGAGCACACCATCGGATACCGGCGTCGAACAGTTCGGCTATAGACAACAATTCGACCGCACGCTGAAGTCGTTCACCTCGTTCGCGGTCGGCTTCTCCTTCATCTCCATCACAAGCGGAATCTTCACCACGTTTGCGTTCCTGCTCGCAACGTCGGGACCGCGAGGACTGTGGATGTGGATCCCGGCTGCGATCGGCCAGCTGCTCATCACATTCATCTACGCGCACTTTGCCGCACGCATCCCGCTAGCGGGATTCTCCTATCAATGGGCATCCCGACTCGCCGGCCCCAAAGTGGGGTGGATCTTCGGCTGGCTGTCCTACGCCTTCCTCGCGGTGGTCGTGGTGGCGACCAACTACGGCTTCGTGACCCAGGCCCTGATGCCGCTGCTGCACATCGCCGCTAGCCCGCACGTCGCCGAAGTCCTGACAATCGCGGTTGCTGCGGTCGAGGCGGGAGTCATCATCTTCTCCACCAAACTCGCGGCACGCATCAACGCTGCGGCCGTGGTGACCGAGATCGTCGGAGTCGCCGGGCTGACAATCGTGCTGCTCGTCGTGGCACTGGCCGGCGGTAAAGGTGATCTCGCAAATCTCACCTCCACCGGTGTGGTGCCCAACGGGCCCGGTTACTACGGCTTCAACGGACCGTTCATGCTCGCTGTGCTGCTCGGAGCGTTCACCATCGTCGGGTTCGAATCCATCGCGAACCTGGCCGAAGAGACGCAGAATCCAACCAAAGTCGTTCCGAAAGCCATGATCCGGGCAACCGCAGCCTCCGGAGGGCTCGGCTTGCTATTCCTGATCGCTCTATGCGTGGCGATGCCCAATGTCATCGACATCAGCAACAGCGCCACCCCGATCACCGACATCATGCAGGCTGAGCTCGGCAGTGTCGTGGCCACCATCTTCCTCGTCATTTTCGTCATCTCACTGTTCGCCAACTCGCTGATCATCATGATGAGCGGATCGCGCATGGTCTTCGCGATGGCGCGCGATAAGCGGTTCCCAGCAAGCCGACTGTTCTCCACCGTCACCCGCCGCACCGACAGCCCGATCGCCGCGACACTGCTCATCTTCGCCGGACTGGTCGTCATCATGCTCGCCGTCGGAAACGAGAGCACCGCCCTGAATAACCTGTTCACCGCCGCCACGATCCTGCCCGCCATCATCTACCTCGCCACAGTCATCCTGTTCGCGGTGACGAGGAACAAACTGCCCTACGTGGACGGTGTTTTCACCCTCGGTCGCTCCGTGCCCTACGTCATCGGTGCATCGCTTGTGTGGCTGGCCTTCGAGCTCAGCGCACTTCTGCTGCCGGACAATTTCCGGACAGCCGTCATCATCGCCGCGGTCGTCCTCGGAATCGGGATTCTGGTGTTCATCGGTTACCTTGTCTTCGCGCCGAAGGCGCTATCCGACGAGGCTGGCGATGTGCACGCGGATGAGCTGCCCGCAGCGTCTTAGCTCACCTGTCAACAATCGAGGACACACCATGGGACTGCTGGACGGCAAGGTCGTCGTCATCACCGGGGCAGCCGGCGGTATCGGCTCCGCCACCGCTGACGTCGTCTACGAACAGGGCGCCATTGTCATACCGGCGGGCCGGGACGACGCCGAACTCTTTGCCCTGTCGGCTGTGCGGGACGACCCCAGGTGGTGGCCCATCCAGATGAACGTCACCGACGAAGCCAGCGTCGCCCGCGGCTTCGCAGACGTGCTCGGGCAATTCGGAAGCGTCGACGGTCTGGTCAACAACGCCGGCGTGCTCATACCAAACGACATCCCGTCCAGCACGCTGGCCGAATTCGACACAATCTTCGGCGTCAACGTCCGCGGAACGTACCTGTGCTGTCGGGCCGCGCTGCCCATCATGATCGAGCGGCACACAGGATCGATTGTGAACATCGGTTCCATCAACTCGATCGGCGCCGAAAAGAAACTCGCCCTCTACGTCGCGAGCAAAGGTGCCATCCTGATGCTTACCAAGGCCATCGCGCTGGACCACGCGCACCAGGGCGTGCGCGCCAACGTCGTCTGCCCGGGCTTCGTCGACACCCCACTCAACGTCCCTCATTACGAGATGCTCGGCGGCCGAAGCGAACTTCAACGATCCCTCGTCGACTTTCAACCCATCGGGCGTGCGATCGAAACCCGGGAGATCGCCGAGCCGATCGCGTTCCTGCTCTCCGACGCATCAAGTGCCATGACGGGTTCAGCGATGCTCGTCGACGGCGGCGTGCTAGCCAAGGCGTGACGGATACGGCACCGAGCGGCGACTCGCAGTGCTCGGCGGTGGCGGCGACGACGTGCTCGACGAGCACCGGAAGGTGACCGTCTAACTCCTCGCGGGTGACGCGGACGGGCTCAAGTCCGAGTGCACGAAGCGCAGTCGGACTGTTGGCGCCCAGCTCGAAGTTGTCGCGCACGGGTTCGAGGTTTGGGTGAGCGGCCGTCCACGCGACGCGAAGACCGACCGATGTCTCGTCGCCGACGATGATCGGCGCGCTGGTGAATCTCGTCAGATCCATCGACCGGCGAGGGCCGACGATCTGGACGGCGTCGCCAGCCGCGACACCCTGGGCCCAAGCAGAGCCCGGCCCAGCGCCGTGCAGGTAGACGAGGATGGAGGTGTCGCCGGTGGTGTTATCCCAGCGAAATGGCGTGTAGTGCGCATCGTCAGGCCATCCTCGGAGACCTCAATCTTGTCGCCCGGGGTCCAGGAGGTGACGCGGGGCGTGATGCTCGTCAGGCTGATCTCCCGTAACGGTCCCCGCTTGGAAACCTCCGTGACTCGCATGGCGCGAAAGAGCCGGTTCGCCACCGTATCGGCGACGAGGTCGTGGAGGCGTCTCACACGGTTGGGTGAGCAGCGCTCACTTCGGCGCCGTTCCAGTAGGCCGGCGGCGGGTCGAAGACGGGTGTGATCGTGCGGGAGGCGAGGCGCCAGCCGTCCGGCGTGCGTGCCCAGCGGTCGGCGATGTCGCCGACCGTGCGAATGGTGACGTTGGAGCCCTCGTCGCGGCGGTGGACGCACTCCAGCCACTCGATGTCGACGGCGTCGCCATGGACGGCGAGGACCCGCAGGTTGGTCCACTGATGCCGCGTCTCGAACGGCGCCGTGGCTCGAAGGGTGATCCACTGCTCGAACTGCTCCCGGTTCAGGTCGACCCCCGGGCCGCGCAAGGTAAACCCTTCGGTGCACAGCTTCAGCACCCAATCGGCGGCTTCGCCATGGTCGCCCCACGCGCAGGAATCGCTGATGAGCTGCTCGAGCTCCATGTGTTCGGACGGTTCAAGCAACATGCAAGTGAACCTACTTGTGCGAGTTACTTGCAGTCAAGAGTCATTTGCACCAAGATGGCGATTGCGGGGGCGGATCTGCCGCCCGCGCAGCACGTGAGACGAGGAGACACAGCACATGGAGACACGTCACATCGGCAGCCTCGAGATCACCGTTGTCGGCCTCGGGACCAACAGCTTCGGTGCTTACATCGACGAAGCCCGTGCCCAGGAGGTGGTCGACGCCGCCCTCGACGTGGGCATCAACTTCTTCGACTGCGCCGACGTCTACGCCAGCGGCGCGTCGGAGGAAATCCTCGGCAAGACGCTCGGCTCGCGGCGCGACGACGTCGTGATCGCCACGAAGTTCGGCATGCCGCTCTCCGACGGGAAACCCGACGCCTCGCCCGAGTACGTGCGCACTGCGTGCGACGCCAGCCTGAAGCGACTCGGCACCGACCGCATCGATCTCTATTACCAGCACATCGCCGACTCGACGGTGCCAATCGAGGAGACCCTCGGCGCGCTCAACGAGCTGGTCAAGGCTGGCAAGGTGATCGAGATCGCGTGCTCCAACTTCGCGTCCAGCCAGATCGACGAAGCGGCGAAGGCGTCTGCGAGCACGGGTACGGCGCGGTTCGTGGCGGTGGAGAACGAACTCAGCTTGCTTCGGCGGGAGACCTCCGGTGCGCACGCCAGCACTCTCGAAGCGCGACCCGCCCGCGGTGCCGAATTGATCGCCACGGCCGAGCGCAACGATATGGCGGTACTCCCGTACTTCCCACTGGCGAGTGGCATGCTCACCGGCAAATATCGACGGGGCGTCGAACCGCCCTCCGGCACCCGGATGGGCTCGGCGCCGGAGGAGCGCAGGGCCGCAATGTTCCAGGCCTACCGCGACTCGGTGCTCAACGAGAAGAACTTCGACATCGTTGAGGCGCTCGAGGCGTTCGCCGCCGAGCGTGGGCACACGCTGGTCGAACTGGCGATGTCGTGGCTGGCCTGTCTGCCCAAGGTGGCGACGGTGATCGCCGGGGCGACGTCGGCCGCGCAGGTGAAGTCCAACGCTACTGCCGCCGGCTGGGTTCTGACCGACGCCGATATGGCCGAGGTCGATCGGATCACGCTGTAGCAGGCGTCGAGTGGCCGACCTCGTTGTCGCTGTTGGGGGTTCAGGCGATGTTTGGATTCTTTGACGCGGGTCAGAGGATCGAGGGGACCATCGCTTCGATGACGGTGGGACCCGGGGTGGCGAGCGCGCGGCCGAGCTGGTCGACGAATTCATCGGCCGTCGTCGCCCGAGTGGCGTCGACACCGAGGCCCTTGGCCATGGCCGTGAAGTCCATGTCGGGGCGGGACAGGTCGAGCATGTCCTTGGCCCTCGGGCCGCCGGCCTCGGCACCGACCCGGCTCAGCTCCATGTTGAGTATCGCGTAGGACCGGTTGTTGAACAGGATTGTGGTGACGTTGAGGCTTTCGCGGGCCATCGTCCACCACGACTGCATGGTGTAGAGCGCGCTGCCGTCGGACTCGAGCGCGATCACGTTGCGGTCGGGGCACGCGACGGCCGCGCCGATTGCCACCGGGAGTCCTTGGCCGATGGCGCCGCCGGTGAGGCACAGCCAGTCATGCGGGGCCGAGCCCGCCGAGTATCCCGCGGCGGACAGCCCCGAGGTGTTGCCCTCGTCGGAGACGATCGCACCCTCGGGCATCAGCGCTCCGAGCGCGGCGCACACAGCGTCGGCGGTGAGCATGCCGGTCGGCAGCCCGGGCACGGCTGCTTGTTGCACGGGTGCGCTCGAAGCCCCGACGCGTTCGGCGAGCATGGCCAGCCCGGTGGCGAGGTCGCCGTCGGGCGGGGCGAGCACGTAGACCCGGCAGCCCTGGGGCACTAAGTCGCTGGCCTTGCCCGGGTAGGCGAAGAACGAGACCGGCGCTTTGGCGTCGACGAGCACGATGTGGCGAAGGCCGTCGAGCTGCATCGCCGCCAACTCTGCGAGGTAGGCGAGGCGGTCGACCGGTGCCCGCCCGGCGCCGCGCTCGAGCCGCGCGGGGAACGTCTCACACAGCAGCTTGGCGCCGGTGGCGGCAGCGATGCCCGATGCCTGGGCGAGCAGCTCGGCTCGGCATGCCCGTCCGCCCACTAAGACGCAGGCGGGCTCGCCCGATTTCAACGCGTCGGCGATCTCGGCGATTGTCGCGTCGGCGGGTGGCTCGGCTTGCGCAGGAGCGAGGAGCCGGCCGGGCACGCCGCCCTTCGACCACGACACGTCGGCGGGCAGCACCAGCGTGGCCACCTGGCCCGGCGGGCCGCTGGCCACGGCGACGGCCTCGGCCGCATCAGCGCCGACCTCGTCGGCCTTAGCCGACCACCGGATGAACGTCGACACGTTGCGGGCCACGGTCTCGATGTCGGACTCGAGCTGGGCGTCGTATTGCTTGTGGTAAGTGGCGTGGTCGCCGACGATGTTGACGATCGGCGTGCGGGCCTTGCGGGCGTTGTGCAGGTTGGCGAGGCCGTTGCCCAACCCCGGCCCGAGGTGCAGCAACGTGGCGGCAGGGCGCCCCGCCATGCGGCCGAAGCCGTCGGCCGCGCCGGTGGCGACGCCCTCGAAAAGCGCGAGCACGCTGCGCATCTCGGGCACGGCATCGAGTGCGGCGACAAAGTGCATCTCCGAAGTGCCCGGGTTCATGAAGCACGTGTCGACGCCGCAGTCGACGAGCGTGCGGATCAGGGCCTGCCCACCGTTCATGTTTCGTGTCATGTGTCGTCCTCGTCGAAGATGGTGTCGGCACTCAGTGATGATCATGCAAGTAACTGTTGACTGCAAGTTACTGGCGCACGTAGGTTGACTTGCATGTTCTTTGAACCGTCCGAGCGGAAGGAAATCGAGCAGCTCCTCAGCGAGACCTTCGCATGGGTTGACCATGGCGAAGCCGATCGGGTGCCGAAGCTGTGCGCCGAAGGGTTCGCGCTGCACGGGCCGGGGATCGACCTTGACCTGGAACAGTTCGAGCAGATGATGACCGTTCGTGTCGCGGCGCAGTATGAGACGCGGCATCAGTGGAGCAACCTGCGCGTCCTCGATGTCGATGGCGACGCCGTCGACATCGCATTCGTGATGTGCGTCCATCGTCGCGACCAGGGCGCGGACGTCACCACGCGCACGATCGCCGACTTCGCCGACCGCTGGGCACGGACGCCGGATGGTTGGCGCCTCGCGTCCCGCACGATCACACCCGCTCTCGACGGCCCGCAGGCCTAGCCCCGTGCAGCTCTTCCAGACGACTTTGGGTGCGGCCCGCCGCGACGGCGACGAACGAGAAGCATCCATGACCGTCGTGCACGCGAACCCGACAGGACCGGTGCACAGATGACCCAACGGCCAGAATTGCTCGACGCGACCGATGAGATTATCGACGACGCGGTGAAGTACGCCGATCCCATGGTGCTGCGCGGCCTCCTCTATCAACTCACCGGCGACCAAAGCCTGCAAGCCACCGAAGTCATGTCGATACAGTTCGGCTTCCTCGAGGCGCAGGTGCTCGCGAGTCCAGCGGCGGTGGGGCTGATTCAGTCCAAGGCCGCCGAGTTCTTGAAGTCCCATCGTGACCGCGCGGCCGGCGACATCTCCATCGGCCCACAGGCACGTCTGCAACGCAGCCTGAGCCTGGCCGCCGGAGTCGACATACCCGACACCGAAATCGACATGTGGCTCGAGCAGCTGGCTTTGGACCCGTGGGCGCGGGGCCACGTCTGGCACGAGCAGCAGCCCTCCCCAGAACGCCTCCAACAGTTCTCGGTCGCGGTGATCGGCGCTGGTATGGGCGGCCTTAACGCCGCCGTCCAGTTGAAGCACGCGGGAATTCCGTTCACCGTCCTCGAGAAGAACTCCGGGGTGGGGGGGACGTGGTATGAGAACCGCTATCCCGGCGCCCGGGTCGATTCACCGAGCCGCGCGTACACCCATATCTACGGCGTCGACTTCGAGCTCCCGGGCGCCTTCTCGGAGCAGGCGGCGAACGAGAAGTACTTCAACTGGGTCGCTGACCGCTTCGACGTCCGCAAGCACATCGAGTTCGACACCGAGGTCACCTTGCTGATCTGGAACGAGGACGACGCGGTCTGGGAGATCCGAGCGGAAGGTCCCGATGGAGCTCGCCGATGGCGAGCGAACGCGGTGATCAGCGCAGTGGGATTCCTGTCACGGCCCAATGTTCCGGACATCGAGGGTCTTGACGAGTTCGCGGGCTCCACCTTCCACACCGCCCGGTGGTCTCAGGGCGCCGACCTCACCGGCAAGCATGTCGCGGTGATCGGCACCGGATGCACCGGTTACCAACTGGTGCCCGAACTGGCCAAGTCGACCGGCCACACCTATGTCTTCCAACGCACACCCAGCTGGTGTTTCGCGGTTCCCGGATACCTGGCCACCTTCCCCCCGCAGGTGAGCTGGCTGGACCGGAACCTGCCGTTCCACACCAACTTCATGCGCTTCCGGTCCAGCTGGCCCTTCGGGCCGCAAGGCATGATGCGCGCATTCGAGGTCGATCCCGCGTTTGACGATCCGCACAGCAGGAGCAAGTGGAACCACAGGCTGCGTGAGGGCCGCCTCGAGTTTCTGCGCAAGAAGTTCGCCGATCGGCCCGAACTCGTCGACAAAATGCTGCCCGCCGCGCCACCAATGTCATCGCGACCCGTGCTGATCGACGACAAGAACAGCATCTATGACGCATTGCTCAGACCCGACGTCACGCTGGTGACGGATCCGATCCGATGCATCACGCCGACTGCGATCGAGGTCGACGGCGTCGGTAAATACCCGGTCGATGCCATCGTCTTTGCGACGGGCTTCAAGGCGAACGACTTCCTGTGGCCCATGGAGGTGCGCGGATGCGGCGGCAGGCGAGTCGAGCAGCTGTGGGAGAAGGATGGTGCTCGCGCCTACCTAGGAACGATGCTGCCGGGGTTTCCCAATTTCTTCATGCTCTACGGGCCGAACACCAACGCGACCGGGGGTCTCGGAATCGTCGATGTCGAGGAGATCGTGACCAGATTCATCCTCGGGTGCCTCGCGCACCTGGTCACGGACGACAACCGGTCGGTGGTGGAGGTAACCATGGACGCCTACCGGCGATACAACGACGAACTGGATCGTGTGGAGGCCACCAAGATGTATACCGACCCCCGGGCGCAGAACTACTTCAAGAACGAACACGGGCGATCAGCCGGCAACCTTCCGTTCGACATTCGGAAGATGTGGCGGTGGCTCCGCAACCCCACCGATGTCCGTGCGGATGCTGAGCGGCAGGCCGCTGGTGAGACCGCGACCGACTGCGCCGTCGTGCCACAGTTCGGCCATGACCTCGTGGCGCGTTGACTGCGCTGTCCGGCGTCAGAAGCCGGGTTCGAGCTCGACGCCGAAGGAGTTCAGGCTGAAGGCGACCACGTGGTACTGGCCCACCAGGATCGGGAGCTCGATCAGCTGCTTCTCGTCGTAGCGAGCTGCGAGCGTGGCCCACGTCGTGTCGCTGATGTGGCTGTCGTGGTGGAGTTCGTCGGCCGCGGTCAGGAGGACGGCGTCGTCGCTGCTCCAGTTCGCGTCGGTCGGGCCGTTGCGGACGTGCTCGATCTCCTCGTCGGTGAGGCCCGCTTGTTTGCCGATCACGACGTGGTGTGCCCATTCGTAGTCCGCATGGCAGTTCGAGGCGGTGCGCAGGATGAGCAGCTCGCGGTCACGATGGGGGAGAAGCGAACCGTAGAGGAGCCCGCCCGACAGCGGCGCCCACAGGCGGAACAGCTGGGGGTGGCGCAGGAGCGTGGTTACGACGTTGCTCGCCCCGGTCCCGTCACGGTTGATCCTGTCGAGGAGGTCGGCGTGCTCCACCTCTAGCTGGTCGGCAGGCAAGGGTGCGATGCGCGGTCCGGTCATTGGCTGACGGTACAAGGAACTGGGTATTGCGAGCAACTGGCGTAACCATGTA
>JAOPVX010000188.1 GCA_025965975.1 Mycobacterium sp.
TCCATTCCCGTCGGGCCTTTCGTGGTCGACGGTGAGCATGCCGGCTACGCCAGACCCGCGCGATCGGTTGGCGCGGACGAAGCCGCATGGGCGACACGACCTACCGTCGCCTCGTCGGCAGGTGGCCCGGCAGACCGGCCGTTTGAGGGCATGCGGATCCTTGACCTCGGCGTCATCGTGGCAGGCGGGGAGCTGGGCCGGCTGTTCGCCGACCTCGGTGCGGAGGTCATCAAGATCGAGAGCGCCGCATATCCCGACGGACTGCGCCAGACGCCGCCGGGCCAGGTGATGAGCAGGTCGTGGGCGTTGACCCACCGCAACGAGTACAGCATGGGCCTTGACCTGCGGCATCCGTCGGGCGCCGAGATATTTCAGAAACTGGTCGCAGGTGCCGACGCGGTGCTCGCCAACTTCAAGCCGGGAACGCTTTCCTCGCTCGGGTTTTCCTACCAGCGGATGCAGGAGCTCAACCCGCGCATCGTGCTCGCCGAGAGCAGCGCGTTCGGAGCCACCGGCCCGTGGAGCGAGCGGATGGGCTACGGCCCGCTGGTGCGCGCCACCACCGGTGTCACCTGGCTGTGGACCTCCGAAGACACTGAAGCCGCCCCGCGCGGCAGCTTCTATGACGCCACCACCATCTTCCCCGATCACGTCTCGGCCAGGATCACCGCGATCGCCACACTGGCGGCGGTCATCGGCCGTGAGCGCACCGGAACCGGTGCCCACGTGCACATTTCGCAGGCCGAAGCGGCGGTGAACCAACTCGCCACCGCCTATGTCGCCGAGGCCGCCCGCGCCGCGCGCCTGCCGGTGGCCGACGACTCCGCGGTGCATGCGGTCTATCCGTGCGACGGCGACGACGAGTGGTGCGTGATATCGCTGCGGTCAGACGCCGATCGCGTTGCGGTCGCCGCGACGATGGGCCGTGCCGCCCTTCCGCGTGACCGCGCCGAGCTCGTTGCCTCGGTCTCGGAGTGGACATCGAACCGGGACAAGGCCCTCGTCGCCGATGTGCTGCAGCGCGCGGGAGTCCCCGCCGCGCCGATGAACCGCGCCGTCGATGTGCTGGCCGATCCGCAGATCACCTTCCGAAAGGTGTTCAGTGACATGACCCATCCGCTCTTTGACGCGCCGATGGCCACCGAGACCGGCCCCGCGCCGTACCTGCACATTCCACCCGCCGAGCTTCGGCCCGCGCCGATGCCCGGTGAGCACACCCGCGAGATCTGTCAGAAGCTGCTCGCCCTTGACACCGACGAGACCGATCGACTGATCGCGGAAGGCGTCTTGTTCACTTACCAAGGGAGGCCATGATGGCGCGGTTGTTCATCGGCGGGGAATTCCGCGAAGCCGACAAGGTCGAGCCGTTATCGAGGCGGCGACCGGTGACCCGCTCGGCGACGGCTCGGCCGCAACGGAATCCGAGATCGATGACGCCGTGGCCGCGGCCCGCTCGGCATTGGACGGCTGGCGCTCGACCCCGGCAGCCGAGCGAGCCGACATGCTCAATCGGCTCGCGGATGCTCTTGCGGCGCGGGCCGCGGACACCAACCAGCTGTGCACCCGCGAGAACGGCATGCCGATCCGGTTGTCGCGCGGCGCCAACGGCGTCTTCCCCGCGGCGCTGCTGCGCTACTACGCCGACATGATCGCCAATGCCGAAGACGAAGAGATACGGCCAAGCATGATCGGGCACACCATCGTGCGCCGCGAGCCCGTCGGCGTGGTTGGCGCGATCACCCCGTGGAACTATCCCCAGGCGCTGGCGGCCATGAAGATCGCGCCGGGCCTGGCCGCTGGTGCCGCCATGGTGCTCAAGGCAGCGCCCGAAACCGCCTTGGACGCGCTGATTTACGGTGAGGCCGCGGCCGAGGCGGGCCTGCCGCGCGGGGGTGCTCAACATTGTCGCCGGTGGACCGGCCGCCGGTGCACATCTGGTCTCCCATCCCGGCGTGGATAAGGTGGCGTTTACCGGTTCGACGGCGGCAGGCCGGCTGATCGGCGAGATGTGTGGCAGGTTGATGCGCCCGGTCACCTTGGAATTGGGCGGCAAGTCGGCGGCGATCGTGCTCGACGACGCCGACCTGGACGCGACGATACGCGGGCTGAAGTCTGCGTCGTTCGTCAACAACGGGCAGACCTGCTACCTGAATTCGCGCATCCTGGCTCCGCGATCGCGATACGACGAGGTCGTCGATGCCGTCGCGGCCCTTGCCGAGGGCCTGACCGTCGGCGATCCGCTTGACAAGGCCACCGACATCGGTCCACTGGTCAGCTCACGGCAGCGTGACCGGGTGCTCAACTACATCGACATCGGCAAATCCGAAGGGGCGAAACTCGTTGCGGGCGGGTCGGTTCCGGCTGACCAGCCGCGCGGCTGGTTCGTCGCACCCACGGTATTCGCCAACGTCGACAACCGCGCGCGCATCTCGCAAGAGGAGATCTTCGGCCCGGTGCTCACCGTCATCCCGTACGAGAACGACCGGGACGCCGTCGACATCGCCAACGACACCGAGTTCGGCCTTGGCGGATCGGTGTGGTCGACCGACGTCGAGCGGGCCACCAAGATAGCGCGCTCGGTGCGCACCGGCACGATCGGCATCAACGACTATCAGATGGACATCGCGGCGCCATTCGGTGGCGTCAAGGCCAGCGGCATCGGCCGCGAGCTCGGCCCGGAGGGGCTTGCCGCCTACCAGACCCTCAAATCGATCTACCGGGTCGGCCCGGCAAACTAGAACCCATGCGCATCGACCCCATGACGCCGGTGCTCATCGGCTACGGCCAGGTCAACCAACACGACGACCACCCAGGGGTGGAACCCGTTGACCTGATGGTGGCGGCCGCCCGCGCCGCCGCGGATCCACGGGTGCTCGAGGCCATCGACTCGGTGCGCGTGGTCAACGTGCTGTCCTGGCGCTACCGCGATCCTGGGCTGCTGCTCGCCAAGCGGCTGCGCGCCAAGAACGCCGCGACCCGCTACACCGGAGTCGGCGGCAACGTCCCGCAGTCGCTGGTCAACCAGGCGTGCCTGGACATCCGGGCAGGCCGCGCCGACGCGGTGCTGATCGCCGGCGCCGAAACCTGGCGTACCCGAACGCGATTGCGTGCCAGCGGTGCCAAGCCTGACTGGACGAGTCAAGACGAGTCCGTTCCGATGGCCGAGGGTGCCGACGACGGCGTGCCGATGGCCGGTGCCGCCGAGATCCGGATCACGTTGGACCGGCCTGCCTACGTCTATCCGATGTTCGAGCAGGCCCTGCGGATCGCTGCGGGCGAGCCCGCGGACGAGCACCTGCGCCGGATCGGCGAGCTGTGGTCGCAGTTCAGCGGGGTGGCCGCGAAGAACCCGCACGCGTGGAGCCGTGACCCGCTGGCGCCCCACCAGATCTGGCAACCCAGTCCCCGCAACCGGATGATCAGCTGGCCCTACACCAAGCTGATGAACTCCAACAACATGGTCGACCAGGGCGCGGCGCTGGTGCTCGCCTCGGTCGATAAGGCGACCCATCTGCAGATTCCTTCGGACCGCTGGGTTTTCCCGTACGCGGGCACCGACTCGCACGACACCTATGCCATTGGCGAGCGGGAGGAGTTCTACCGCTCGCCTGCGATCAGGATCGCGGGGGAGCGGGCGCTGCAACTGGCCGGCCTTGGCGTCGACGACGTCGACTTGATCGACGTCTACTCATGCTTCCCGTCCGCGGTGCAGGTGGCGGCCAACGAATTGGGGCTGCCGGTCGGCGACCCGAGCCGGCCGCTGACGGTCACCGGCGGCCTTACCTTCGCCGGCGGACCGTGGAACAACTACGTCACCCACTCGATCGCCACGATGGCCGAGCGACTGGTCGCCAAACCCGGCCTGCGCGGATTCATCACCGCCAACGGCGGGTACCTGACCAAGCACAGTTTCGGCGTGTACGGCACGGAGCCACCGAGCCACGAGTTCCGTTGGGAAGACGTGCAATCCGAGGTGGATCGAGAGCCGACCCGCGCCGCTGCAGTCGAGTGGTCGGGTGTCGGCACCGTTGAGTCGTGGACCACGCCGTTCAACAGGACCGGTACCGCCGAAAAGGCTTTCCTCGCCGTGCGCACCCCCGACGACTCACGGGTGCTCGCGGTGATCCCCGATCCTGCGGAGGCCGACGCGACCATTCGCGACGACATCGCGGGCGCCAAGGTGCAGGTCAACGCCGACGGCACCGCGACACTGCGTTAGAGAAGGTCGGCAAGCAGGCCGTCCACCCGCCGGCGCACCACCGCCTCCGTACCGGGTCCGACGATGGCGTGCACCCGGTCGGCCTCGACGGCTTCGATGGCGGCCTGCGCCACCACCGCGGGGCTGATCGCGCCGGCCGGCATGCCGCCGACGTCGTCGGGCGTCGCGGCCGCACCCGGCGGAACGAGCCTCGCCGAATTGGCGCCCAGCGGGGTGTCCACCATTCCGGGGCACAGCACCGTCGCTCCCAAAAGTGCTGACACCGAGCGCAGTTCGGCGTTCAGCGTCTCGGTCAGCCCGACGACCGCATGCATGGTCGCATTGTAGGGCGCCAGCGTCGGCAGCGGCATCAACCCGCCGGCCGACGCGGTGTTCAGGAAGTGGCCGCAGCCTTGCGCGATGAGCAGCGGCGCAAAGGTGCGCACGCCGTTGACCACACCCATCAGCTTGACGTCGATCAGCCAGCGCCACGTCCCTTGTCGCTGTTCCCACGTCGGCGCCTGTTCACACACCACCCCGGCGTTGTTGCAGACGAGATCGACGCGGCCGAACCGTTCGACGGTTTCATCGGCCAGCGCGTCCACGTCCGCATCGACGCTGACGTCGGCCCGCACTCCCGCAGCCCGGCCCGGTTGACCCGACAGCGCGTCGACGACGACGGGGATCGCATCCTCCCGGATGTCGGCGATCATCACGTTCACGCCGCGCCGCACCAACGCTTCGGCGATCGCGAAACCGATGCCGCTGGTCGCGCCGGTCACCACGGCGACCTGTCCCGTTTCGATCCTCATGCCGGTCTCCTCGACGGTTAGGGCGCGTTGGCGGGTACGTCCGTGTATTGCGGCGTATATCCCCGCGCGGAGAAGGTGAAGCCCTTACCACTCGTTTCGCTCCGACAGGACACGCCGGACTCCTGCACGTTGCAGCGAAATCCGGCCGCCGCCAGGATCTTGTTGAACTGCAACGCGTTGGCGGGGCCTGGCACCAGCCAGAACTCCGGCTGCCCAAGCGCGACGAACTGCGGATCACCGTCGGGGTCGACGACGATCGCGTTCGGTGTGGTGGCGTGCGCAGTGGCGTCGGGCACGGAATCGGGTTCACCGGCGATGCCGAGGCCGGATTGCCAGCTGCTCGACGCCTGACAGCCCGCCTTGGCGCGCGTCAGAATCGCGCACCGCCACTTGCCGCTAGGGGTGGTGAAGTAGTAGCCGGTGACGTCGCCGACGTGCGCGACGTAGTCGAACGCATTGACGAGGTGCACGTTGCTTGACGGTGCCGGCGCCGCTGTCGATGGGGCGGCGGCGCTGTGGGCCGGCGACTCCGACGTGTTGACGATGCGTTCTCCCGAGCAGCCCGCAATGGCCAGCATCGCGACGGCCACCGCCGGGAGCGCGGCCAGGTTTCGGCGGATCAAGCGGAAGCCAATGGCTGCTGCGGGTCGGCCAACCGATCGGGGTCGACGGGGGTGCGGGACCGGATGAGCGACTTGACGTCGTCGAGCACGTCCCAGATGTTGACGTTCATCCCTGCCAGCACCCGGTTGTCCCGGTCCAGCCAGAACGCCACGAACTCGCGACCGTCCACGTTGCCGCGGAAGACCACGCGCTCGTAGTGGGGTGCGTGACCGGTGTACTCCATGCCGAGGTCGTACTGATCGGTGAAGAAGTAGGGCAGTTCGGTGTATTCCTGTGGCTTTTCCAGCATGCCCGCCGCAGCGACCGCGGGCTGCTTGAGCGCGTTGGCCCAATGCTCGGTGCGGATGCGCATGCCGAACAGCGGGTGCTCGGCCGCGGCGATGTCACCGACGGCGAAGATGTCGGGGTCGCTGGTGCGCAGCGACGAATCAACCAGCACGCCGCCGTCGCCGAGGGCCAGACCCGCTTGTTCGGCCAGCGCGGTGTTGGCCGCCGCGCCGACCGCGACCAGCACGGCGTCGGCGTCGACGGTGGACCCGTCGCCGAGCTTGAGCCCGGTCGCTTTGCCGCCGGCAGTGGTGATTTCCTGCACGGATGTTCCCAGCCGAAGGTCGACGCCGTGTTGGCGGTGTAGCGCGGCGAACACCTCGCCGACCTCGCGGCCGAGCGCGGCCATCAGCGGCAGCTCCGCCATTTCGACGACCGTGACGTTGACGCCGCGGTCTCGGGCGCCTGCTGCGACCTCGAGGCCGATCCACCCGCCGCCGACGACGGCCAGCGAAGAACCTTCGGCCAGTGCCGAATTCAGTGCATCGGCATCGTCGACGGTGCGCAGGAAGTGCACGCCCTCGGCGTCTGCGCCGGGGATCGGCGGCCGGCGCGGCTGCGAGCCGGTGGCCAGCAGCAGCTTGTCATAGCGCACGGCGCTGCCGTCGGGCAGTGAGACGGTGTGGGCGCGCGGATCGATCGCGGACACCTCCGTGCCGAGCTGCAGCTCGACGTGGTGGTCGCGGTACCAGGCGGACGAGGCGACGGTGAAGTCACCGAGTTCCTTCTTTCCTGCCAGGTACTCCTTGGACAGCGGGGGACGCTCGTATGGCAGATGTTCCTCTGCGGCAAACAATACGACGTGACCGTCGAAATCCTTGTCGCGCAATGCTTCTGCGGCCTTGGCACCGGCGAGGCCGCCGCCGACGATGGCAAAGGTGGACGACGTTGTCATGTCGTGGAAGCCTACTCGCACGAAGTTGTCACCGGGGCAAGGATGGGTGCGGGCTGCTGCATCGCCGCTTCAGCCGACCCGCGCCGACAGCAACTCCTTGAGCTTCCTGGCGTTGCGGATGGCGTGTCCACCGAGGTCGTTGTTGAAGTAGACGAGCACCCGTCGGCCTTCTGTATGCCATTCGCAGATGCGGTCGGCCCACTGGCGCAACTCGTCGTCGGGGTATGACCCGGCGTACATGGAATCCTGGGAGGGTCCATGCATCCGGATGTATGCGAGGCCGCTGGTTGCCCTCGGGATGCATCGCATCGCTGCGCCGCTCATGACCACGTATGCGGTGTGGTGTCGTTCAAGCATGGCGTAGACGGCGGGGTCGTCCCACGACGGATGGCGCAGCTCCATCGCCACTGGAATCGAGTCGGGCATCACGCTCAAGAAGTGGTCGAGCCGCGCGTCGTCACGTTCCATCGCCGGATGCGGCTGTACGAGCAGCGCTTCGCGCCGACCGCCCAGCGCGGTCCAGCACCGCTCGAACCGCTCTACCCATGGTTCCGGTGAACCCAACCGCCGGAAGTGCGTCAGCCCGCGATGCGCCTTGACCGACATCGTGAAGCCGTCGGGCAGCCGCTCTCGCCAGCCGGCGAACGTGGCGTCTTTGGGCCAGCCGTAGAAACTGGCGTTGAGCTCGACGGTATCGAACTCCTCGACATAACGGGCCAGTCGCTTGGCGACCGGCAGGCCGGGCCGATACAGCACGTCGGCCCAGTGGTCGTAGGACCACCCCGAGGTGCCGATTCGGATCATCGTTACTGGCTAGCCCCTGCCTGCCTGCCGAAAACCTATTTGGCCGGCAGGCTGTTGGCGTAGCCGACGCCGCGGGTGACCCAGGCCTGCAGCTGGCGTTTGGTCTTGACGCCGTCGGGCGAGACCCGTAGCCAACCGCGTGTCTCGCGGCCGGCCATCACCATCGGCTCGACGTGGTCGCGCGCCAGCAGTTTCTCTGTCTCGTCGGGCGGCACCCTTACCATCAGCCCGCCGCGGCCGCTGGCGGCCACCGACATGTTGCCGTTGATCAGGAACGCCAGCCCGCCGAACATCCGCTTTTCCTCGACGCCGCGTTCGGCGGAGATGAGTTCGCGAATCCGGTCAGCCAGGTGTTCGTCGTAGGCCATGATGCGACGGTATCGCTACCGGGCTGGTGTCCAGCCCAGCTTGGGTCCGAGCTTTTCGGCCATGTCGGTGACGATCTGCGCGTAATCGGCCTCGTCGAAGGTGAATGGCAGTGCGAACGCGACCTCGTCGGCCCGCTGAAAGCCGGCGTGCGCGTATAGCGCGTCGGCAAGTTCGTCGGAGCTGCCGACGTAGTCGGGGGAGAAGAGCATGCCGCGCGGGCCCTGCGGTGTCTTGGTCCGCTCGAAGCGTGTCGCCGCATACGCGCGGTACTTCTCGATCTGCGCCCGAGAAGCCGAATCGGTGGGGATGACCACTAGGCCGTGGGAGACCCTTGCGGTTTCCGGTTGCGGGTGATGTGCGCGGAACGCGTCGATGTACTCGGCCTGAATGGTCGCGAAGTCACGCGACTCAGTGCCTTCGATGCTGACCACCGAGCTGGTCAGGTAGTTGATGCCCTGCTGGCCGGCCCAGATCGCCGACGACAGCCCGCCGCCGTACCAGACGCGCGAGGCCAGCCCCGGCGAGTGCGGCTGCACCCGACGGGAGAATTGCTCGATTCCGACGGTGCCCTCGAAGTCGCTGACCGGATCGCCGCGCAGGCACTCCAAGAGGCGCTGCACCCGATCCTTCGAGAAGTTCTCCAGCTCGTGGGTTTCCGGGTACAGCTTGGTCTTGAAGTGGTCGTAGTTGATGGGCACGCCGACCGACACTCCCGGGTTGATCCGACCGCCCGACAGGACGTCAACGGTGGCCAGGTCCTCGGCCAGTCGAAGCGGGTTCTCCAGGCCCAGCGGGATCACTGCGGTGCCCAGTGCGATGCGGCTGGTTCGCTGAGTGGCCGCCGCCAGGATGGCGATCGGCGACGAGATACCCGGCTGCAAATGCCGGTGGCGCAGCCAGACGCTGTCGAAGCCGAGCGCTTCGGCACGCTCGATCATCGACAGCGTCTGCTCGTGCCCGGGTCCCGGGTCGGCCTCGTCGAATCGGCCGATGGTCAGGAACCCGAGCTTGCGCAACGGCTTTCCCCGCCCTGGCACGGATCAGGCCGCGACGGTGGCGGCGTCCGCGGCCGGCTCCAGCGCCTGCAGGATGATGTCGGCGACGTCGGTCATCGGCTTGACTTCCAGCGCCTCGAGCACATCGGCCGGGACGTCGTCCAGGTCGGGCTCGTTGCGTTGCGGGATGAAAACCGTTGACAGACCGGCCCGTTGCGCGGCCAGCAGCTTCTGCTTGACCCCGCCGATCGGCAGCACGCGCCCGTTCAGTGTCACCTCGCCGGTCATGCCGACGTCGGAGCGCACCTGACGCCCTGTCGCCATCGACACCAGCGCGGTCACCATCGTCACACCCGCCGAAGGGCCGTCCTTGGGCACCGCGCCCGCGGGGACGTGCACATGGATCCGACGGTCCAGCGCCTTGGGGTCGACGCCCAACTGCTCGGCGTGCGAGCGCACGTAGGACAGCGCGATCTGCGCCGACTCCTTCATCACGTCGCCCAATTGACCCGTCAGCTGCAGACTCGGCTCGCCGTCGGTGGCGCCTGCCTCGATGTAGAGCACGTCACCGCCGAGACCCGTCACCGCCAAGCCGGTGGCAACACCCGGCACCGCCGTGCGTTCGGCCGATTCCGGCATGAACCGCGGACGGCCAAGGTAGCCAACGAGATCCGGCTCGTCGATGGTCAACGGGGCCGCCGGGTTGGCGACATCAGATTGGGCGCGGCTTTGCTCTAATTCCGTCGTCGCCTTGCGCAGCGCCTTGGCCAGCAGCCGCTCGAACTGCCGAACTCCCGGCTCGCGGGTGTAGTCAGCCGCGATCTTGCGTAGCGCGTCCTCGGTCACCGTGACCTCTTCGACCGTCAGCGCCGCCTTCTCCCGCTGCCTCGGCAGCAGGAAGTCGCGGGCGATCGCGACCTTGTCGTCCTCGGTGTAGCCGTCGAGCTGCACCAACTCCATGCGGTCCAGCAGTGCAGACGGGATGTTCTCGATTACGTTGGCCGTCGCCAGGAACACGACGTCGGACAGGTCAAGGTCCAGATCCAGGTAGTGGTCGCGGAACGTGTGGTTCTGCGCCGGGTCCAAGACCTCAAGCAACGCCGCCGACGGGTCGCCACGGTAGTCGGAGCCGACCTTGTCGATCTCGTCGAGCAGCACGACAGGGTTCATCGAACCCGCCTCGCCGATCGCCCGCACGATGCGGCCAGGCAGCGCGCCGACGTAGGTGCGCCGATGGCCACGGATCTCCGCTTCGTCGCGCACGCCGCCAAGCGCGACACGAACGAACTTGCGGCCCAACGCCCGTGCCACGCTCTCGCCCAGTGACGTCTTGCCGACACCCGGCGGACCGGCCAGCGCCAACACGGCGCCTGACCCGCGTCCGCCGACGACCGCCATCCCGCGGTTGGCGCGACGCGCCCGCACGGCGAGGTACTCGACGATGCGGTCCTTGACGTCGTCCAGCCCGTGGTGGTCGGCATCCAGGATCTCGCGGGATCCCTTGAGGTCCGTCGAGTCTTGCGTGCGCACGTTCCACGGCAGATCCAGCACCGTGTCCAGCCACGTGCGGATCCAGCCGCCCTCCGGGCTCTGCTCACTGGACCGCTCCAGCTTGCCGACCTCACGCAGCGCGGCCTCACGTACCTTTTCGGGTAAGTCGGCGGCCTCGACGCGGGCCCGGTAGTCGTCGGACCCGTCGGGCTCACCCTCGCCGAGCTCCTTGCGGATCGCGGCGAGCTGCTGGCGCAGCAGGAATTCCTTCTGCGTCTTCTCCATGCCCTCACGCACGTCTTCGGCGATCTTGTCGGTGACCTCGACCTCGGCCAATTGGTCGCCGGTCCAGTCGATCAGCGCCCGCAGCCGCTCGGTCACGTCGGGCGTTTCCAGCAGCTGCCGCTTCTGCACCTGCGTCAGGTAGGACGCGTATCCGGCCGTGTCGGCCAGCGCCGACGGGTCGGTGAGCTGGTTGACGAAGTCGATGATCTGCCACGCCTCGCGCCGCTGCAGCATCGCCAGCAGCAGCTTCTTGTATTCGGCTGCCAGCGCGATAGTCCCCTCCGGCGCGTCATCCTCGATGACCTCGGTCACCTCGACCCACAGCGCCGCACCGGGTCCGTTCGCGCCGGCCCCGATGTGGGCGCGCCCCTTACCCCGCACCACCGCGGCCGTACCGCTGCCGCCCGCGATCCGGCCGACCTGCACGATCGACGCAAGCACACCGTAGGACGCGTAGCGGTCTTCCAGGCGCGGCGCGATCAACAGCTCACCGGACTCGGTGGCCCTTGCCGCGTCGACGGCGACGCGCGCGGCGTCGTCGAGCTCGATCGGAACCACCATTCCTGGCAGCACGATCGAGTCGCTCAAGAACAAAACCGGCACTGACTTGGCTTCAGCCATCAGATTCCCTCCAAAGTTCAGTCTGATCGACTCAACCCTGCGGTGGGGTGATTTGTTCCCCCGTCGGGATCACCCATCCGGGCGATGCAGCGTGCCCGCTCAAGCGGTATCCCTGACGTCCATGCCCCCATGGCGCTTGCGCGATTTTCACGCGGACGACCTCGACCAGGCGATCTCCGTCTGGGACCAGAGTCGTCGCCCCGACGAGTCCCATCCGGTTTTTCCGGTGTCGGAGGTGGTGTCGGCGGCCAAGTCCGGGCAGCCCGCGGTCGTCGCGGTTGTCGGTGACCAGCTGGTGGGCATGGCCGTGGCGCAACAGCACGGCGAACGCGCCTGGATCTCGATGGTCGCCCTGAGCAACCGGTGGCGGGATCGAGGCATCGGCAGCGCGCTGCTCAGCGATCTAGAGGTACGGCTTCGCACCCTCGGGGTGCGACGTATCAGCGCGCTGCTGGCGGAGGACGCCACAGGGACGGCTGCGCTGCGCAACTCCGGCTACGCCGAACGCAGCGACCTGCTCTACTTCGAGAAGCTCGACCACGTCGGGGCATCCGACGCCGGCCTGCTCGCCGCGCTCGGTGGGCAGGTCATGCCTCGCGGACTATGGCAGGCGCTGGCCGGCATGGAGGCAGAAAAGCGGGTGATCGAACGGCGGATCGTGCTGCCCCTCGCCGAGCCCAATCTGGCTGAGCAGTATGGGGTCTCGCCGCCCAAGGCGGTCATCCTGTTCGGGCCGCCTGGCACCGGCAAGACAAGTTTCGCCAAGGCCGTCGCCGGCCGGCTCGGCTGGCCGTTCGTGGAGGTGTTCCCCTCGCGCCTCGCCGCGACCGACGTCGCGATGACTACGGCGCTGCGAGAGGCGTTCGTAAATCTCATGGAGCTCGAGGCGGCGGTCGTCTTCATCGACGAGGTGGAAGAGATCGCCGGCTCCCGGTCCGGTATTCCGTCGGATCCCGCCCACGGGGTGACCAACGAGCTACTCAAGCTCATCCCGGCGTTCCGCCAGCGCGACGAGCGGTTATTGATATGCGCGACGAACTCCGTGCGGTCGCTGGATTCGGCCTTTCTGCGTCCTGGCCGGTTCGACTACATCATTCCGGTCGGGCCGCCCGACGATGTGGCCCGCGCCGCGATCTGGAAACGGTATCTGGGCGCCACCGCCGAATCGGTCGAGGTCGCCAAGCTGGTCGAAGCGAGCGTGATGTTCACCCCCGCGGATATCGAGTTTGCGGCCCGAAAGGGCGCTCAATCGGCGTTTGAGCGCGAGATCGAGTTCCGCCGCGGCGAACCCGCTTGCACCGACGACTACCTGGCCGCCATCGCCGACACCCGCCCCACCTTGACCGACGAGATGGTCGCCGAGTTCGAGGAGGACATCGCCGAGCGCACCCGACTGTGAAGCTGCGCCCACAAAGCAGGGAGCCTGCCGTTCGGGGGTGGACGGCAGGCTCCCTGGTTGTGGGTGGTCGCTACGCGGAGGCCTGAGCCCCAAGCACCCGTTGGACATCAGGCAACATCTGCTGAACCTGTTGACCCCAGTAGCCCCAGCTGTGAGTCCCCTGTGGCGGGAAGTTGAACACCCCATTCGTGCCGCGTGCCGCGACGTAGGTGTCGCGGAAGGTGACGTTGGTCCGCAACGTGAACCCCTCGAGGAACTGCGCGGCCATCAAGTTGCCACCGGAGGTTCCCGAGTCGAGATCCGACGGGGTGCCGGTGCCGCAGTAGATCCAGAGCCGGGTGTTGTTCGCCACCAGCTGAGCCACGTTGATCATCGGGTCGTTGCGCTTCCACGCCGGGTCAGACGACGGACCCCACATGCTCTCGGCGTTGTACCCACCGGCGTCGTTCATCGCCATCCCGATCAGCATCGGCCACCAGCCCTCGGACGGGTTCAGGAAGCCGGAGAGAGACGCGGCGTAGATGAACTTCTGCGGGTAGTAGATCGAATACGTCAGGGCAGTGCTGCCGCCCATCGAGACGCCGACCACCGCGTTGCCGTTCTGCGACACGCCCTTGTTGGCCTCCAGCCACGCGGGCAGTTCCTGGGTCAGGAAGGTCTCCCACTTATAGGTGTAGTCCTGTCCGTTGCCCCGCGACGGCTGGTACCAGTCGGTGTAGAAGCTGGACTGGCCACCGACCGGCATCACGAGCGAAAGGCCGGACTGGTGGTACCACTCGAATGCCGGCGTGTTGATGTCCCACCCGCTGTAGTCGTCCTGGGCGCGAAGGCCGTCGAGCAGATACACGGCGTGCGGTCCGCCGCCCTGGAACTGAACCCGGATGTTGCGGTTCATCGCAGCCGAGAACACGTCCAGATATTCAACGGGCAGCCCCGGCCGGGAGAACGCACCAGCAGTCGCCGAACCCCCGACGAAGCCGATCAGCCCTGGCAGTGTCGCCGCCGCAACGGCGCTCACCGCCAGCCGGCGCAACCACCTACCTGTAAACCTCTCCATGAACTTCATAACGGCAACCAACCCACCTTTCTTCACGTGCCATCAAAAGCAATTGCCGTCGCTTTCGGTGCGTAGTCAAACACGGCCAGATGGGGTGATCATGAGCTCAACACTGTGTTGTCACGTCGCGGTTGGCTAACGATTGCGACTCGGCGCGGACTCAGGAATGCCCGATATGCGCTGTGACCTGTGCGAAAAGAGTTACAGATGTGACTAACCGTCGAGCCAGGGCGCGCCGCGCCCAAACCGGTACAGCTGTGTCACGTGTTGCGGCGTCAACTCCTCAAGCGAGGTCACGCCGAGCAGCCGCATCGTGCGGCTGACCTGCCCGGACAGTATCTCGATGGCCCGGTCGACGCCTGCCTCGCCACCGGCCATCAGGCCGTAGAGGTATGCCCGGCCGACCAGGGTGAACCGCGCGCCGAGCGCCACAGCCGCCACGATGTCGGCGCCGGACATGATCCCGGTGTCCAGCAAAACCTCCGTGGCACCGCCGAGCTCGCGCGCGACGGTGGGCAGTAGATGGAAAGGCACGGGTGCGCGGTCCAGCTGGCGGCCGCCGTGGTTGGACAGCAGCACGCCGTCGACACCGAGATCAACGACCGCGCGGGCATCATCCAACGTCTGGATTCCCTTGACTACCAACTTGTTCGGCCACTGCGTCTTGATCCAGGCCAGATCCTCGAACGTCACCGTCGGGTCGAACATGGTGTCCAGGTACTCGGCGACCGTTCCCGGCCAGCGGTCAAGCGACGCGAACGACAGCGGCTCGGTGGTCAGCAGGTCGAACCACCAGCGCAGGTGCGGCACCGCGTCCATCACGGTGCGCAACGTCAGCGTCGGCGGGATGGACATGCCGTTGCGGGTGTCACGCAGCCGCGCACCGGCCACGGGAACGTCGACGGTGACTAACAGCGTGTCGAAGCCCGCCGCGGCCGCCCGCCGGACCAGCGCCATCGACCGATCGCGGTCCTTCCACATGTATAGCTGAAACCAATTGCGGCCGTGCGGGTTTGCACCCTTGACGTCCTCGATCGAGCTGGTGCCAAGCGTCGAAAGGGAGAACGGAATACCAGCCCGGGCTGCGGCATGGGCGCCGGCGATCTCGCCCGAGGTGTGCATCAACCGGGTGAAGCCCGTCGGCGCTATCCCGAACGGCTGAGCGACATTGTCGCCGAGCACGGTCCGGCCGGTGTCGACCTTCGCGACGTTGCGCAGGATCGTCGGGTGAAATTCGATGTCACGGAACGCTTGTCGGGCGCGAGCCAGCGAGAGCTCCTCCTCGGCGGCGCCATCGGTGTAGTCGAACGCGGCTCTCGGGGTGCGGCGCTTCGCAATTCGGCGTAAGTCGTCGATGGTGAGCGCCGTCGACAGCCGTCGCGCAGTCGCGTTGAATTCAGGTCTCTTGAAGCCCATGAGCGCACCGATCTCGCCGGGCCTAGGGAAACGTCGCTTCACCGAACCGCTCTTTTGCGCTAATCGTCCGCCGCGGCGAGCGCGCGCCTGACGTGGCCGCGCCGCTCCTCGATGAGGCGGCCGAACTCCTGAAGCAGCAACGGCTTTTGCTGCAACAGTTCTTCGATGTGCTCGCGACCGATTTGGACCGCGGTGACTTCGACGATCGCCCGTGCGGTGGCCAGAACCGGTTCACGGGTCAGCGTCGTCTGGCCGAGGAAAGATCCTTCGTTGAGCGTCGTGACCGGCACAAGCGCCCCATCCTCGGTCGGCGCGGTCACTCGAACCCGACCCGACACGATGAAGGTCATATGCGCAGGCACCTCACCAAGGTGCTCAACGATCTCATCAGCGCCATACCTCACCACCGTCGCATTGGGGGCGAGCTTCTGCTGATCCGCCGGGGTCAGCCGCAGCGCAGGCGCAACCACCCTGCGCAGCGCGGCCGCCACGACCTCCGGCGCGCAAAAGTCATCCACGGCTTCGTCGAGGTGAAGCCCTTCCCGGCGCGCGGCGTACCAGATCCACCGCAGGAATGTCGCCTTCGCGTCACCGTCGTCGGCCGGTGATCGCAGTGGAATGCTCGTGCGGTATTGAATCCCCCCCAGCGGCACCGTCTTCGGTGCACGGTCGGGCTTGAGCTGCGGCAGCTCGCCCGCCACCCGGGTGAGCATCGCGCAGACCCGGTCCGGAGGGTCGTCCAACGAGAAAACGGTCGGGATTTTGATTTTGTATGCCCCGGGCGGGCGGCTCAGATTCGTGAACGAGGCGACCGCCAAAACGGAGTTCGGGGTGATCTGCAATCCCGAGCCGGTATCGACGTGTACTGCGCGCCAATTGACTTCGACGACACGCCCGCGTGCCGCCGAGCTCTCGATCCAGTCGCCCAGCCTGAAGGGCTGTTCGAACAGCATCAGCAGCCCGGAGATGATCTGGCCCACCGAGTGCTGCAACGTCAGACCGATGACGATCGAGCCGACGCCAAGGGCCGTGAGCAGGCCGCCGATGCGGGCACCCCAGATGTAGGAGAGAATGATCGCCAAGCCGATGGCGATCAGCAGGAAGCGTGCGACGTCGACGAAGATGGCGGGGATCCGTTTTCGCCAGGTTCCCTCGGGCGCCGACTGGAACACGGTCGCGTTGACACCCGACAGCAGCAGCACCATCACCACGAAGCCAAACAGCGTCGCGACCACCTTGACGGGGGTTTCCTGCGTCGGGATCTGCGTTGCCTTGACGAGCAGCAGGAGCAGGGCCCCGATCGGCAACAAGTAGTTGCGCAGCAGGTTGACAGGCATGGCAAGGAAGCTATTCCGACGCTCCAGTGCGTGCTGCCACTCGGTGAGAACGATGAGCGCTACGGGCAGTCCTACTGCAACACCGACGGCCCAGTAGAACCACGAAGAAGACCAAACACTACTCATTGCTGACGCTCCGACACCCGCCAGATCGGCTGCTCCACCCCATCCATTGTGATAGCTCCAGCAGGTGTGAACGCTGCCATGTCGCCGATGGTTTCGTATACCCGCTGGGTCACATAGATTCCGTCTTGGGGCGAGCCGCTTTGAACGCGGTAGGCGAGGTTGACCGCGGCACCCCACATGTCGTAGACGATCGAGGACCGACCTATCAACCCGCTGCTGACCCGGCCCGCGTCGATGCCGGCACGCAGGCTTAGGTGGCGGCCGGTCTCGGCGTTGAACCGGTCGATGATGCGCTGGGTCTCGAGAGCGAAATCAACAGTGCGCCGGACGTTGTCCAGCCGCGGAACGTTGAGCCCACAGCTTGCCAGGTAACCGTTGTGCACGCTTCGCACCGGCTCGACGCCCAGCTCTTCTGCGGCGGCATCCATTTGGCGCGCTAACTCGTTGATGATGGACAGCGACTGTTCGGAGGTGAGTTCGGCTTGCAGCCGATCCAGGCCGACGATGTCGGCGAAGATCACGCTGACGTCCTGATGATCCTGGGCGATGATCTCCTCGCCCTGCCGATAACGCTCGACAACCCGCTCCGGCATCAGCAACGACAACAGCCGATCGTTCTCCCGGCGCTGCTCGTTGAGAAGATCTTCCTTGATACCCAGATTGCGGGTCATCTCGTTGAAAGCCTGTGTCAGGTCGCCGATCTCGTCGCGCGATTCCAAGGGGATGGCGACGTCGTAATCGCCGCCGCTGATTTTCCGCGCCCCGGCTTCCAATCTTCTGATGGGTCGCACGAATACCTGTGCCGCGAACATCGCCGCGAGACAGACGACGAAAATGATTGCCGCGGTGGAAATCACCATCGTCTTGGCGAACGCCGCCTCCCGAGCGAAGGCCTCTGCCGTGTCGAGCTTCGCAACGATCGACCAGTGCAGCCCGCTGTCAGGAATTTGCACGGGAGCATAAGCCTGCAGAGTCTGGTGACCGAGGTAGTCGGTGGTGATCATCGTCCCTGACTCGCCGCGTTGCGCGGCGCGCGTGGCTTCGGCTCCAACGGGCTGTATGAGAGTGGTCATGCCAAGGCGAATCGCGGTGTCGGCAATGTCGGGAGGTGTGCCTGCACGCACCACGTCGTGCTTGTACTGGGCCGGATTTTCCAGAATCAACCGCGAATCAGAACGCATCAGATCGTCTGGGCCGGCAAGGAACGTCTCGCCGGTGGCGCTCATTCCGGACGCAGCCCACTCCTTGTCGAAGGTCATCAGCCTGTTGATCTTCGTGATCGGGAATTGCAGTGCCATCACGCCTTCGGTGCGGCCATTGGCGCTTACGGGTGAGACCATCCAGGCTGTGGGCTGTCCCTCCGCGGGTTGATAGATCTCGAAGTCGGTAATCCCAACATAGTCGTCGGAGTTGGACGCCAATGCCTTTTCGTACGCGCCGCGCAGCAGGGACGAGTTGTACGGCCCGGTCAGGATGTTCGTGCCGAGGTCGACGTCTTTAAAGGCGGAATAGACGACGTTTCCGCGGGTGTCGAGGAGCAGGACATCCTGGAATTCGAACCGCTGGACGATCTGACGAAAGAAATCCTGATAGCGAGCGTTGGCCGCCGACCACGCACTGCCGTCGTGTGCGTCGTCAAGCGTGACGGCGACATCATCGGACTTTCGCTGTGCGGTGTAAATCGCCTGTAGATACCTCTGCGTGTTCGTTGCCGGCAACACCGCATTCAGGTCGGGCTTCACGCTGCTGTACTGCTCGATTTCCTTCATGAATGTGCTGTTGTAGTAGTCGGCGATCGACTGTTGCTGCGCTGGGTTGATGGGTGCGTCGGCGAGCTCGTCGAAGCCTGCGATGAACGCCTGGATCGCGGGGACGGCGATGGCGCCGTGGGAGTAAAGGACCAGCGAATTCTTGAGGTCCTTGAATTCGCTCCCCAGCGCGCGTGACTGCGATTCGCGCACCTCGGTCAGCCGGTTGAAGACCGCAGAGCGCAACGAGCTCCGGCCAGCCTGGAAGGCGATCAGGCCGACGACCGTCGCGGCGATGATCGTGCACAGCACCATCATCAGCACGAGCTTTGACTGAATGGAGAAGCGCGAGAGCAGCCTGCGTCGCCGGAGCCGGCCGAACCGTCGCGCCTTGAGCTGCTCCTGCGCGACGGGCTCGTCGGTAATTTGGTTCTCCGTCGGCCGATCCGTCACCGCATCTTCGTCACCAGACGATTGCGGCATCGGCTTCCTTCTCTCGCTGGCTCTCGCTGGCAACGTCGATCACGCAGCAGACTAGCTTGAAAACCGCTGATCCAAAGGGAGGACAGCTGTGAATGGCGCAGATCAGTTTGACTTGCAGCGCTTCGTTGACGCCCAGCACCCCGTCTACGACACGGTGCTCGCCGAACTGCGCGGTGGCGCCAAGCGCAGCCACTGGATCTGGTTCGTGTTTCCGCAGCTGCGGGGCCTCGGCCGCAGCCCGACCGCTGCGCACTACGGCATCGCGTCGCTCGACGAGGCGAGGGCCTACCTGGCGCACGACGTGCTCGGTCCGCGGCTGGCCGAATGCACGCGACTGGTTCTGGCGATCGACGGCCGCTCGGTCGAGGACATCTTCGGCTGGCCCGACAACCTGAAGGTGCGCTCGTCGATGACGCTGTTCGCGTACGCGACCGACGACAACGCCGATTTCCGCGGCGTGCTGGACAAGTTCTACGGCGGCGAGGAGGACCCGGCCACCGTCGAGCGGCTCAGCCAGGCGCGATGATCAGCCAGCCGTGCGGCGCGATCTCGGCCTCGCCAACGACCGACTGCGGCGGCGCGCCCGACCCTGCGACGATCTGGCCAGCACCGAAACCGAGTTCGGGCAGCGACAGCGACAACGGCGCATCGTCGATGTTGAGCGCCACCAGAAGCGCGTCGGCACCGTTGCGGGTCGCATACACGTACTGCATGTTGGTCAGCCGCACCGGCGATGTCCGCGCGGTGTGCAGCCACGGATGGCGCCTGCGCAACCCGATCAGGTACTGGTGCAACCGGAACACATCATGGCCTCGCTCGTCGACACCCATTAGGGGAGCGGTGAATTCGGGTCGCACGGCGTCGTCGCCGCCGAGCCGCTCCTCCTTGACGCCGCGGTAGGCAGACTCGTCGCCTGCGTATACGCTCGGTGTGCCGCCCGTCGTCAACAGGATCACCAGCGCGTGTTCGAGGTGGCGGGTGTTGTCAAGGCGGCTGGCGATGCGGGTGACGTCGTGATTTCCGACGAAGGTCATCGGCACGAAATCGTCGAGAAACTCGTTGTGCCGCACCAACGCCCAGTCGAGTTCGTGGAAGTTGCCGTCGTTGAGGCTGCTCCACATCGCTTTCCACAGCTCGTACTGGGTGACCGAATCGAAGCCGGACTCTCGCACCCGCGCCGAGTAGTCGCCGTGGATGACCTCCCCGACGAACCAGGCGTCGGGAAACGCCTGCCGAACCTGGGGGAGGACCTGCGCCCAGAACCGGTCTGGCACGGCGTAGGCGGCGTCGAGGCGCCAGCCGTCGGCACCGCGGGCCAGCCAGTGCGTCATCACGTCGACGGTGTATGCGACGACGGCAGGGCTGTCGTGGTTCAGCGCGATCAGCTCGCCGTGTCCCTCGAAGGTGTCAAAGGTGTTGCCGCGCTGACGAAACCACGCCGTATCGCCATCGCGGTAGTGCGCGAAATCGGTGCCGACGTGGTTGAACACGCCGTCGAGCAGCACCCGCAACCCGCGCTGGTGGGCTTCGGTGATCAGGTGGTCGAAGTCGGCCTCGTCGCCAATGCGCGGGTCGATGCGGTAGTGGTCGGTGGTGTCATAGCCGTGCGTGCGCGACGCGAATACGGGGCCAAGCGCGATCCCCGACGCGCCGAGTTCGACGGCGTGGTCCAGCCAGTCGACGATCCGCCGCAGCCGGTGCTCGTCGGGGGTTGGCGGCGGGTCGGCGGGATACGCGCCGACGAAGCCCATCGGGTAGACCTGCCACCAGATCGCGTGCTTGACCCAGGCCGGTTCGGTCATGCCAGGAACTTCGCCTCGTACAGGGCTTTCATCGCGTCGGCGAGCTCGGGCGCGGGGCCGTCGACAACAAGGGCGGGAGCAACCATGGTGATCGGCAGCGCCGCCACCGGCGACGGCGGTGCGTCCCACTCGGCGCGCCACCGGCTCAGCTGCGCCGACGAGGTGGCGTACACGATGCGGCCGAGGCCGACCCAGGCGTGCCCTGCCGCGCACATCGGGCAGTGCTCACCCGAGGTGTACACGGTGGCGCTGGCCCGCTCGTCGGGAGTCAGGTTCTGCACGGCCCACTTGGCGATCGCGAATTCCGGGTGGCGGGTGTGGTCGCCATCTTTGATGCGGTTGCGGTCCTCGTAGAGCGTCGCGCCGCGGGCATCGACCAGGATCGAGCCGAACGGTTCGTCGCCCTGCTCGAGGGCCTCACGCGCGAGTTCCACGCAGCGGCCGAGGCGTTCGAGGTCGTCGTCGCTGATCGCCACAGGCGGTGAGTTTACGCAGCCGCAGGCGGTGGGTTACGCAGCCGCGGGCGCACGGCGGCGCGACCGGGTCAGCGGATAGCAGGCCAGACCCAGGCCGACAGCGCAGAGGTGGCCCACCCCGGTGAAGTTGGTGCGCAGGGCAAGGGCGATGCCGAACACCAGTACTGTGCCCGCCAGATAGACCCAGCGCCACGGGCGGGGGAGGTGATACGTCAGCACTGCGACGATGCCCGTCACGAAGTAGCTGACCCCGATGTCGCGAGCGTCGATCAGCCGCGGCGAGGCGATGGCCTCCTGGATCGTCCAGTAGAGGTAACCCTCGCTCAGATACGTGGATCCGATATGACACACGAGCCCAACGAGCAGCCATCGCAGATGACCCAGCCAGCGCTCGGCCGGCGCCAGGAACAGCGTGAAGACGATGAGGTAGGGCCACCAGTACTTGCCATCGATCCACAGCAGGCTTTGGACCAGCACCCGGATGGGATCGGAGGCCAAGTGGTGCAGGTTCGTCGACTCCTTCCGCAGGAGCGCATGCAGCCGCCTGGCGGGGATGGTGTGCTGGACGATCGTCGTAAGGAGCAGCAGGACGAGCCACGAGTAGGTCAGCGGTGCGCTTTTCACATAACGCCAAACCGTCTTCACGCCTGACGACGATAGAGGCTTGGTCTTGCGATGAGTCTGGCGCTCCGCGACGGTCGACCCCATTGGAGGTGATGGTGTGACAAAACAGCTGGTTGGTGAGGTGCCCGCATGACGCTCGATTTCGACAGGCACTGCGCCGAGGTCGTCACGCAGACGTCGTTGTTGATCGGCCACTTGAACGGCGCCGACCTGACCGTGCCGGTGCCGACGTGCCCGGGCTGGAATGTGTCTCAGTTGGCACGCCACGTCGACGGCGGTCAGCGCTGGGCACGCGAGATCGTCGCCACGCGGGCGTTGGCGCCACCCAGCGATGTGGCGCTGCGCGACCTATCCGATGCCGCCGACTACGATCCCGACACCGTGTCTGCGGCACTCACCGAGGCGGCCGCGGCGCTGGCTCTCGGCCTGTCGTACTCGCTCGAACCCGACGTCGCGGCGGACGCTGTCGACGAGTGGATGGAACTGGGGTGCATGCCTTTCCATTTCGAGGTTCACCCGTGGATGCGCGAGCTTCTCGCGCCCGGTCGCACGATCGGGTTGCACGCCACCGACACGGACGCACATTGGCTGCTCGACCTGACCGGGGACGTCATCGCGTGGCGGCGCGCCGACGAGCCGGCGGCTGCGGAGATCCTGGCACCGGTCACGGACCTGCTGTTGACGATCTACCGCCGTCGCCCCGCAGCAGGTCTTGACGTGACCGGTGACGCGGCGCTCGTCGACTTCTGGCTGGAGCGAGTCGCTTTCGGGTGAGGCTCTGGGTGATGGTTGGCCGAATTGCCAACCTCGCAGCGACAAAGTCGCTCGAATCGCCAATGCGTGTCTCCTGAGTCCACAGCCGCGTTGTCGCTCGGCGGCCGACAGAACACCCTCTCATGCCCGGCTCAGCGGGAAACAACGGCCCGGGCAGCTGCCGAAACGTCGAGCGGACCTGGCTGATCCTGATCGACCAATTCTGCGGTGCAAGGCGTTCCAAGCGGCCTAAGCGAACAGAACGACCAAGGCTCAGTGGCAGGGATCGGCGACCTCTAGCCGGCATGCGCACGACGCCAGAATCGGCACGTCTGCGCGGGCGATGGCGATTTCAAGTTGTTGACCGATGATTGCCGCCTCGTCGGTGCGGCCCAGCCGTTTTAGGCATTCCAGGTAGCCGTGCAGGCTCCACACGTTGCCAGGGTGCTGGCACGGCCGAGCAAGCGTAGGGTCCAGCCCGAGGTCTGCGGCATACACCTGCGCGGCTTGTTCGACACGGCCCTGCTCGAGCAGCAGCGCGCCATAGGCGTGCCGCGTCGGGCTCATCCACCCCCATGGTTCGTCGTAAGGAAGCGAATCGTCGAGTTCGATCGCGCGCCGCAGGTGGGCGAACGCGTCGTCGAATCTGCCGTCCCGGTAGGTGATTTCACCGTCGAGCATTTCCTGCGCGATGGCCAGCACGTCGCGCGCGGTGTTGTTGAACAGGTAGCGCGTATCGGGGACACGAGCGTAGGCCGCGGCGAACGCCTCACGCTCGGCTCGCGCCTGAGGGAGTTGTCCCCTGGCGGCGTGCGCGAGGCCGCGGCCGTAATGAATTGTGGTGGCGGTGGTGCAGTACAGGTCGAGATCCTCGGGCAGCGGCTGGGCGATCAGGTCGTCCCACCGCCCGAATCGAACCAGCACATGGGTTCTCAACGGCACGAACGCTTCCAGCCAGTCCGCCATCGGCGGCGACTCGATCGCCAGCAGCTCCTGCGTCAGCTGATCTGCGAGTTCATCGGCGGCGTCGAGAGCGGCGCGCGAATTGCCTTCGAACATGGCCGAATAGACGATGAAGTGCAGGTTGTGCGCGCGGTACAGCGAGTAGAAGTTCAGCGGCCCTTGACGCCCGACGAATCGCCGATCAGCTTGCACTGCAGACAGATTCGACACCACCGAGTCGCGGTAATTACCGCACAACACGTCGATATGGCTGGGCATGTGCTCAAGGTGACCGGCGTCGGGTACCAGTCCGCGCAGCAGGTCGGCAGCGGGCAGCGCCTCCTGCGGGGCGCCCGACATCTCCATCGTATGCAGATAAAGGTGCAGGGCACCGGGGTGTTTGCGGCCCGCCGGGATGGCCAGGGTGTCCTCGAGGATCCGTTTGGCCGCCACCACCCGCGAGCCTGGCGCAGGCCGGCCTGTCCTGGTGTCCCACAACGCCCATGCCGTGACGTTGACGAGCGCGTCGGCGGCCAGCACCTGCACGTCGATGTCATCGGGATAGGCGTCGGCCAGCGCCACCATGCCATCGGCGTAGGCGGCGTGCCCGGCCTGCAGCGCGTCGACGTTATTCGGGTCGTCGGTGGGGAAGCGGGCCTGTAGCGCCTCGATCAAGCCCTGCTCGATGGCCGTTGCGCGCCCTGTGACGGCCAGGCTCAGTTCCATTCGCGCCCGGGCCAACGAGGCGGACAGGTCAACGGGGTCGAACGCCTCCCACGCCTTGTTGTAGTTGGGTCCTGTCGAGTAGGCGACACCCCAGCGAGCGATCGCGAGGTCGGGGTCGAGCTCCAGCGCGCGGTCGAAGCAGCGGATCGCCTCTTCATGGTTGAACGCGTAGGCCCAGACCATCCCGCGGTCGAACCACACCTGCGCCTGTGGCGACGGCGTCTCAATCGGCCGGTGATAGGAGCCCAGGTCGTAGTAGGGCTCGCTGTCGCCCGGCAAGACTGAGGCAACGCTCATAGGCGGCACGATAATTCACGCGCGAAGCGGTGGCGAGGATTGCGAGCAAACAGCCGACCGCGCCCCAGATCGCCAGCGTCACAAGCGGCGTCTGCGCGCCGTGACCGCCGAAGTAGGAGACGCTGCGCAGCAGCGAGACGCCCGAACCTTGCGGCACGATCGTGGTGAACGTCGAATAGAAACCCGACAGCAGCGGCCGGCCCACCGGACCAGCGGCCGCGGCGTTGCCGATCACGACCAAAAACGCGGTCAGGGCCATCGACGCGACCGAGCCGAACGCCGCGGCGACACCGGTGACCGCTCCACCGACGGCCATCGCGTATAGCCACAGCGCGGCGAACAACTGCCAGGTGTGACCCGTCAGTGCGGCAAGAATCACGTCGACGTAAAGGGTCACGCCTGCAGCCAGCAGCGCCGAATAGCCGGCCAGTGTCGCGGTCCGCAGCGCGAGCGTCAGCGGCTTGCGAACGGTGCCCATGACACGCCCCAACACGGTCGCGCCGACGGAGGCACCGATCGAGATGAAGATGATCGCGTAGAACTCGACGGTGCCGGACGGATCACCGGCCGACGCGGGCGCGACGTCCTCGACGGTGGCAGCGAGGCCAGCCTTGGCGGCGATGGTGCGGCCGACCGTCTCGGCGGCTGTGGCGACACTGTGGCCGCCGCCGCCCGCCACATAGATCTTCATCTGACCGGCCGGTGCGACGACGAACGCTGCGTCGGTCTTGCGCTCGTAGACCTGCTCGCGGGCGGCTGCGGCATCGCCAACCGTATCGACAGCCAACGCATCTTGGCCGCGAATGCCGTCGACGACCTGTTGCGGGCCTGCCACGGCGACGGTCATGTGGTGCAACGTCGGTTTGGCGAACGCTCCCGAGTAGCTGGCGATCATGGCGATGACGAAGAGTGTCAATCCGATCATCGCGAGCGCCGTGGTGCGGATGGCGGCGCGATCGTGCACGGGGTGCCGATCGGGGGCTTGGTGTTTAGCCATGTTGGGAACCTTTCGAAGGTGCGGTGAGGCCGAGTAGTGCGTTGACGGTGTCGAGCGCCGCGCTGACGCGCCCGCTGAGGTCGGTCGAGTCCGGGTCGTCCATCCAGGACCGCAGCACCTCCATGAACCCGCCGACGAGAAATCGGGTGACCGACTCAGGGGTCAGGCTGGCGATCGGGGAGACCACCGGCATGGACTGCTTCGCGATCTGGACGCAGGCCGGCTGCAGTTCGGCGCGGAACGCCGTCACGACGCGTTGCGTCACCGCGCTCGGCACGATGTTGCGGTACATGGACCGGTGCTCGGCGGCGAAGTCGAACAGCCGCAGGATGCGCCCGGGGGCGTCGCCGTCGATGTCGGCCGTCGCCGCGGCGAACGCGACGGTGAAGGCGGTCGCGACGGCGTCGTCGCGGTCGCGGAAGTGTTGGTAGAAGACCTGCCGGCTGACCTCGGCGCGGGCGACGATGTCGCCGACCGTCATCTCGTCCACCTGGCGCTCGTGGGCCAGCGCGAACGCCGCCTCCCGCAGCCGGGTGCGGACCCGTTCCGCGCGGGGATCGACGCTGTGCGCTCGTGCTGCCATACGTGCAGCGTAAGTCACTTCGTAGACAGTTGACCACGAAAGTTTAGGTAATCTAAGACACCTGTTTACGCAGTGTGTGACGGCCGCTACGTCAGAGCGTGTGCAACACGGCGGTGGCGGCCGCGAGTGCGAGCCCGATCACGGCCGGCGCGGTGTCGGCGACGCTGTCGGACGCACGCAGATGGAAAGCGATGGCGCCGATCGACAGCAGCGCAAGACCGATCGCCGCGGCGATTCCGATCGGCGCCCACATCAGACCGACGAGCGCTCCCGCGACGCCTGCGAGTTCGCACACGCCGATGAGCCGCCACTGGACTGGGTTGACGCCAAGGTGATCGCGGATCGCCAGGGACTGGGAGACACCGAGCAGTTTGATGCTTGCGGCGAACGTGAAGAGCGCCGCGAGCAGTAGCGTCACGATTACGGTTGCGGTGTCCATCACGAGCAGGGTAGAAGCTCGCGGTCTGCAGGGAGCCGGAATTGATCCGATGTGTTCGCTTATGGACGGGTTCGGACGACGCCTCACACGTGCAGATCGGCCGGCTCGACATGCGGCCAGGCCGCAACGCCGATCTGGTGTCGGGCACGATGTCGACGTCGCATGTGACCGTCGAGGAGACCTCCAGCGGCGGGTCGCTGGCCTGGCACACCGCGCCGGTGCGCCAACTCGTCGTCACGCTGGCGGGCACGCTGATGTTCTCGACCCGCGACGGTGAGCGGTTCACACTGCGACCGGGCGATGTGCTGCTCGCCGAGGACACGGCGGGATCGGGCCACCGGTGGCGGCTGGAGGGATCCGACCCGTGGCGCCGCATGTACGTCGTGCTCGCCGAGGGTGCCGATGTCGCGTTCGTGCCCGACTGACGTCATCGGGCACCTACCGTGCAGGCGTGCTGCAGATAATTCTCAACTACGCCGGCATTGCCGTGTTCGCCTCGTCGGGCGCGACCGTGGGAGTGCGTAAAGGGTTCGACCTGTTCGGAATCGCGACGCTGGGCGTGCTCACCGGTGTCGGCGGAGGCGTGCTGCGCGATCTGCTGCTCGACAGATCTCCGTATTCAATCCAGCACTGGCCGAACATCGCGGTCGCAGTGCTCGCCGTCGCGATCGCCACCGTGTTCGCTCGAGTCCTGATGCGGATGAACGCGGCGGTGTTGGTCCTCGACGCGATCGGGATGGGATTCTTCGCCACATCCGGCGCGGCCATCGCGGTCGACGCGGGCGCCAGCTGGTTCGCGGCAGGCATGATCGGCATGCTCACCGCCATCGCCGGCGGGATGCTGCGTGATGTGATCGCCCGCGAGGTCCCGTATGTCATGGGCCCGGACGATCTGTACGCGATTCCGGCCATGCTGGGCGCGGCGACATACGTCGCGATTGACTACTTCGGCCCGCAGTGGATCGGCGTCGCGGTCGGCACCATACTGGCAACGCTGCTTCGGCTGGCGGCGCTGGCGTTCCACTGGCGGCTACCGACGGGCCCACGGGAATTGATCGCGCCTGAAATGTAGTCAGTGGCCCGCGACTGGGGCTCGATTTAGTGGCCCGCCACTGGGGTTCGATTTAGTGGCCCGCCACTGGGGTTCGATTTAGTGGCCCGCCACTGAAGCCCGATTTAGTGGCCCGCCACTATGTCCGCCTCGTCGACCTCGACCGGGTCCTTGGCGCCAGGCAGGAATGAGTACGCCACGCAGACGATCCCGAAGAACAGGTAGCCAAGCGCGACTTGCGGATTGGCCGCCCACGCCACTTCGGGTGCGTGAATCAGGCCGATGAACGACAGCACCGCGCCGACCGCGGATGCGATCGCGGCGTAGAGGAACTTCTTATCGAGAATGAACGTCACCATCGTGCCGAGCACCAGGCCGACGAGGATTGCGCCCTCACCGAGCGTCTGCAAGCCGTGGTAGACGACGCCCGCCTTGTTCAGCGCGTCGGCGCCGACCTTGCCGGCAGACGTACCAGCCGCATTCAACGCGTTGTCGATCAACCCGCTGGCCCACTGGGCGAGGTTGGGCAGCAGCGCGGCAACGACCGCGACCGCATGCAACCGCGGCACCGCCTGGAACGCTTGCGCGCCGATCAGCAGGCCGATGTAGAGGAGGATCGGAACGATCGCGGGCACCGGCAACAGCGCCTCAAGAACCCCGAAAAGCCCCAGGAAACACAGGATTCCGATTACCACGCCGCTGGCCAGCGAGTAGTTGGCGCGGCCACCCGCGTCCTTCCATCCCGGGTGGCCGATGTACACCGCGGGCGGGAACGGCGATCCGAACGCCGAGCCGATGACGGCGCCCGCGCCATCGGCAAGCAGCACGCTGCGCAGGTTGAAGTTGTCGCCCGCCGCGGCGGCGCTCTCCACATTGCTCATCGCCTCGGTGAAGTTGTAGACGCCCAACGGGATTGCGGTGCCCAGTAGTGGCGCCAGATTCGACAACCCGTGGAAGAGCAGGTCGAAGCGCAGGTTCGGAATGCCGATGGCGATGTCGGAGATGGCGTGTCCCACATCGGGCGCGGACATGAAGCCGCCGATCCACCCAATCGCCGTGCCGACGAGCAGCGCCGCGAGGCCGACCGGGATGCCGAATGGCAGCCTCACGTCGGTGAAGAAGCCAATCAGGATGATGGCAAGCACCGGCAGGCCGATCCAGGCCGCCTCCCACATCTGCGCGGCGGGGCGCATGGAGATGAACGTGATGGAGATTCCGGCGAGCGTGCCGAGCATCGCAGCGCGCGGGGTCAGTTTGCGGATGTACGGCCCGACGAACGCACCGATCATCACGATGACGCCGATCATGAACGCCCACGCGAGCCCGGCCGACCAGGCCTGGATCGGGTCCTTGGTTTTGAGGTACACCGGCAGCATCACGACGAACACCACGATGAACATGTGCGGCACGCTGGGGCCGTACGGCAGCGCCGTGACGTCGGCACGGTTCTCGCGCCGGGCAAGTCGCCTGGCGAGGAACGTGTAGTACAGGTTGCCCAGGATCAGCGCCACCCCGAGTGCAGGCAGCACGGTGCCGAGCACATCGCCTGAGGGCACCGACACGACGCCGATCATCAGGCCCGTCAGAGTCAGGACGTTGACCAAAATATTGAAGCCGAGGCCGAAGAACGCGTTGGTGTCGCCGCGGGTCCACAACGGCAGCGACGTGGGCGCGGGGGCCGGCGGATCTACCGGCGGGTCGGCGGCAGGCTTTGTGACGTCGGTGGTCATGGCGAGGTCCTCTCAGGCGGCGGTGGTGGTCAGCGCGTGCAGCGCGGGTACAACGGCGGTGGTGTCGGCGACCCAGCCGAAAATGCCGCCCTGGGCCTTGATCATCTCCAGGCCGACGCGCTGGAACTCGGGGAAATACGAACCCACGCAATCGGCTACGACCAGGCACTCGTAGCCTCGGTCGTTGGCCTCACGCGTGGTGGTGTGCACGCACACCTCGGTCGTCACGCCGGTGATCAACAGCTGGGTGATCCCGCCTGCGGTGAGGATGTCCTGGAGTTCGGTGGCGTAGAACGCGCCCTTGCCCGGCTTGTCGATGACGACCTCGCCGTCGATCGGTGCGAGCTCGTCGACGATGTCGTGCCCATACTCGCCGCGGATCAGGATGCGGCCGTATTTGCCCTCATCGCCAATGCGTTTGGACGGGGCGCCGCGGCTGAGTTTGGCCGGCGGGCAGTCAGACAGGTCGGACTCATGCCCCTCGCGGGTGTGGATCACCATGATCCCCGCCGAGCGGGCCGCCGCGATCAGCTCGGCCAACGGCGGCACCACCTTGAGTAGCCGATCGACGTCGTTGCCGAGGCTTTCGCCAAAACCACCGGGCAGCAGGAAGTCTCGCTGCATGTCGATGACGATCAGCGCGGTCTTGCCCGCCACGAGTCGAAACGACGACGGCTCCGCGGGCACTTCGACGGGCTGGCTCATACACGCTCCTCGGTCACGATCGGTAAACGGGACGACACCTCGCGCGGTTCGTCGAGAACCTGCGCCGCCAGCTGCAGCACGGTGTCATCGGTGCGCGCCGCGCCAAGCAGCATCGCGCTGTACGGCCTGCCGTCGCTGGTGACGCCGAGCGGAACGGCCACACCCACCAGGTCCAGCAGGTTGCCGAAGTGCGTGTAATGGCCGAGCATCGTGTTGCAGTCGATCGGCGCCGCGAGCACCTCCTCGACGGTGAACGTGGTGCCGATCGTCGGCACCACCAGAACGTCCATGTGCTGCCAGATCCGCGCCGCCAGCGCCTTGAGTTCGGCAAGCCGCTGCAACGACGCGAACGCGTGGACCGCGGTGTACTTCTGGCCGCCGCGCAGGATCTCCCTGACCACGGGATGGATCGAGTCCGGCTGGGCGGCCAGGAAATCGCCGAACTCCACCAACCGCTCGGCGACCCACGGCCCCTGGTAGAGCAGCGCCCCGGCGGCAAGGAACGGCTCCAGCGAGACATCGACGACGGTGGCGGTGCGGGCCAGGTGTTCTCGGAAACCCAAGTGGGCATGCCGCATCTGTTCGTCGCCGAAAAACTCCAGCTCGTCGGCGGGCGGCAGTGCGACCCGGATCGGTGAGCCGTCGTAGCGCGGTCCGCGATCACGCGACCAGGCGTCCTTGTCGTCGCGCGCGGCCATCACATCGAAGACTCGGTCAACATCGTCGATCGAACCCGCCATCACGCTGATGCAGTCCAACGACTTGCACGCCGGGACCAAACCGACTGTGCTGATCAGCCCGCGCGAGGGTTTGAACCCGACCACCCCGTTTAGCGCCGCAGGCACCCGCCCCGACCCCGCGGTGTCGGTCGCCACTGCGAACGGCACCTGGCCGAGTGCGACCGCCAGCGCAGAACCCGAACTCGAGCCGCCGGAGATCATCTCGCCGCCGTACACGCTGCGCGGGATGGTGTACGGCGTGCGTGTGCCGTTGAGTCCGGTGGCGAACTGGTCAAGATTCGTCTTGCCGACGTACAACCCGCCTGCGTCGACCAGGCGGCGCACCACCGGAGCGGTCGTCGACGCGACGTAGGCGTAGTCGGGGCAGGACAGTGTGGTCGGCACGCCCTCGACGTCGATGCTGTCCTTGACTGCGAACGGCACGCCGTAGAGCGGCAAAGTCCGCGCACCGGAACGTGTTTCGATCGCTTCGGCAGTGGCAATCAGCTGATCGCGGGGCACCGTCGACAACCAGGTGCCGTCGTCGCCGCGGGCCGCGATCGCGTCGGCGACACGTGCGGCCGTCTTGGTGGGCGAACCGGTACCGCCGGCGTGTGACGCCAGGATCTCGGCAACGGACGGCCCGGTCGACGGTCCGCGCGCGTCACTGGCCATGCCTGTCGATTGTCGACAGAATGATGGCGATCGCGGGTCCTGCGTGTGTCGTTTGTGTTAGCTGTGCAGTTCGAGGTCGAGGTAGTGCAGGTGGCCGTGGTCCCGCAGGGCCTCGATGACGACGGCGGGGTCGTTGGTTGCAAGCGCCAACAGGATCGCCTCGTGGCGTTCGATGCCGTCGCGCGCCCGGTGGTGGCGGGCCTCTTCGCGCATGTTCATCGCCATCGGCAGCTGGAGTTTGAGCAGGATGGGCTCGAGTGCGATGTCGAGCTGACGGTTGTCGGCCAGGCCCACCACGGCCGCATGGAAGACGCGATGCGTATCGTCACGCTCGAGATCATCGGTGGCCGCACGCATCTGGGCCAGCGCCGCGCGGACGGGCGGCAAGGCCGATGCGGGATCGGCAAGCGGCAGCGCGTTCTCGATGGCGTGACTTTCCAGCACATGCCGCAGCGCGAAGAGTTGCATGATGTCGGTCGGCGACCAGTCGGCGACGCGGGAGCCGCGCCGGGGGAGATGCTCGACCAGGCCCTGCTGTGTCAGCAGCCGCAGCGCCTCGCGCAGCGGCGCCCTGCTGATGCCGAAGTCCGCGCACAGCTGTTCCTCGACGATTTTCTCCCCGGGTTGCAGATCGCCGCTGAGGATGGCGTCGCGCAACCGACGCCCGACGACTTCGACCAGCGTTGCGGGCAACGCGTGTCCCGAACCGTCATGCCCTGGTCCAACCATGGCAGACAATGGTAGGAACGATCGACCGGCCGCGCTTCGTTAAGTGCGCCCCTGCGGCTCAGCCCTGGCGCTCGACACCGACGCCGTGCGCGGCGCCGACGAACGGCAGGACCGTTTCCAGCCACGCAACCGGTTCAGACGAGAAGACGACATGACCCGTCGGCAACGCCTCGAATATCGACCCGCCGATCGCGGCCTGTACGGCCTTACCCCAGCGCGGCGGGGCACTGACGTCCTTGGCGCCCCAGGTGATCAGCACCGGTGCGCTGATCTGGGCGGCCCGCGTGCGCAGGTCGTGTCCGGGTTCGGTGAAGCTCTTCCACAGCGCCGCCGCGGTCCGCGCGCCGGCCTCGGTCTTGGCCCGTGCCACGACGCGGTCGACGACGGCCTTGTCCGTCGGGTTCTTGGCCCGCATGTAGGCACGCACGAACGCCGGGAACACCGCCTTGATCACTGCGGGGCGGCCCAGCACCGCGCAGAAGAACCGAGTGAAAACGCTGTGCGGCGTGAAGCCGCCGGTGTTGACGAGCACGACGCCTGCGACGCGTTCGGGTCGCTCCAGCGCGAGCCGACACGCCGCGTAGCCGCCCACCGAGTTACCGACGATGACGGTGTTGCTCAGGTCAAGTCGGTCGGCGAATTCGATGAGCAGATCGCCGAATTCGACGGCGCGCAGCGGGGTGGCGGGTAGGGGAGACTCGCCGTGGCCGGGCCAGTCGAGAGCCAGCACCCGCCTGCCGTTAGCGAGCGCCTCGGTGACCGGCATGTAATCGGTCCGGTCGTGCAGCGCCGCGGGTAGCAGCACGATCGCCGGGCCGGAGCCTTCGTCGGTATAGGAAACCGCGCCGAGTGAGGTCTGCATCATTGGCATTAGCGAGCCTTTCATTGACCGGTCGGTCGGTCAGTTACACTAGCGCACGTGGAGGTTGTGAACAAGAGACTGGCGGCCGCACAGCAGACGCGCGCGAACCTGATCGAAACCGGGCTGGTGCTGGCCGAGGAACTCGGGCTTCAGCGGCTGTCGGTGAACGCCGTCGTCGAGGGTGCCGGCGTTTCGAAAGGAACGTTCTTCCACCACTTCCCGGATCGGGTGTCCTACCTGGTGGCACTGCACCGCCGCTTCCACGATGTGCTGTTCGACGAGGTGATGTCGGTCATCGGCGAGATGGAGCCTGGTAAGGACCGGCTCGCCGCGGCCGCCACCACATATCTGGACGGCTGCCTGCGCGACCGCGGGGTCAAGGCACTGCTGCTTGAGGCGCGTGGGCATCTACCGATCGCGGAAGAAGTGCTGCGCCGCAACCGAATGAACGTCGACGTGGTGGCCGCCGACTTCGAGGTGCTCGATTCGCGGCATCCGCGCGAAGCCGCGCGACTGTGGATCGCGGCAACGGCGGAATGCGCATTGATGGAGCTCGAAGGCGGCCGCCGCGTTCCGGCGGCCCGCTCGGCGCTCAATGCCCTTGTGGAATGAGCCACCGATCGAGCCACCGGGACAGCGCCGGCCCGTCATCGGGTCCGCCGGCGGCGGCGAGGTAGCCATCGGGGCGGACCAGCAGCCAGCCCGCGGGCATGGCGTCGATCGACACCCGGCGCAGCGCGAGGATGCCGCGCCAGGGCCTGTACGCCTCGGGCATGCCGTCGCCGGTGACGAACAGGGTCAGTGTCGACAGGTCGAGCAGGTCGTAGAGCCGTCCATCGCCAACGCGCAGATCGGGGACGCGGTCGCCCGCACGCAGCGATCCGATGTGCCCGCCGCCCTTGGTAATTGGACAACCGCGGTAGCCTGCAGCGAGTTGCCCCAGCCGTGGCGCGGCGTTGTCCTGCACCCTGGAGCGGGCCAACACCATCGGGGCCAGCCGGGTGATCGCGGCGTGCATGAGCGGATTGGTGGAGTTGAACGCCCTTGTGGCCCGTTCGGTCATCCGGACCAGCTGGCGGATCACCGGCAGCCGGTCTGACTGGTAGGTGTCGAGGAGCTCCGGGCGGGCCTGGCCGTTGAGCACCAACGCGAGTTTCCACGACAGGTTGATCATGTCCTGGATGCCGGCATTCATGCCCTGGCCGCCAGCGGGACTGTGCACGTGTGCGGCGTCGCCGCCGAAGAACACCCGGCCGTCGCGCAGCGTGGTCATGTGGCGGCTGTTGATCCGGAAACGCGAACTCCAGTTCAGGTTGTAGAGCCGGGCGGGCAGGTGCACGCTGCGGTCATACAGCCGCTGAATGTCCTCAAGCGTTGGATCGCCGGACTCGCCGGTGATCCCGCCGGGGTCGGTGGCCATGAACCGGAATCGGCCGTCACCCATCGGGAAGACGGCAAGAAAGCCGTTGCGGGCCAAGAAGATCGACAGCTGATCCTCCGGTACGTCCCCGGCCATGTGTAGGTCACCCAGGACGTAGTGCTGCGTCAGCGATCTGCCCGTGAACGGTAGCCCGAGTGTCTTGCGGATCGCGCTGTGCGAGCCGTCGGCCGCGATCAGATACGACGCGTCAAGCACTTCCTCGGCGCCGTCACCACTACGCAGCACCGCGGTGACGCCGTCGGCGTGGCGGGTCAGCGCGATCAGCTCGACGCCCCGTTCGATCTTGACGCCCTGTCGGTTGAGCTGTTGGGTGAGCAGCCGTTCGGTCTCCGACTGAGCCAGCAGCAGCAAGTAGTTGAATTCGCTTGGCATCCGGTGCAATTCAATAGCGGCCAGCTTCTGGCCCTCCGAGTAGAGCGTCGTCGCTCTCGCGGGGTTGCCCAGCCGCAGCATCTCGTCGCCCACGCCGCGCACCCGCAGCAGCTCCACGGTGCGGGCTTGGATGCCGAGCGCCCGCGACGTGAGGGACCGTTCGAGCGCGCGGTCGACGATGCGGACGCCGATCCCGAGTCGCGACAGCTCGAGTGCGGCGGTCAGGCCGGTTGGACCTGCGCCGACGATCAGGACGGGCACGTCATGCAAAGGGTTCATGGTTGGCTCCTCACCAGTAAGTCAACAACCGGTGACTTAGACCATAAGCCAGCACACTAGCTATGTCAACGATCGGTGACTTATCCTCGTTGCATGGCATCGCAGCGCACACGCAACGCCACCCGGACCCGAGCCGACATCCTTGCGGCCGCACGGCTGCGGTTCGGGTCCGACGGCTACGAACGGACCACGCTTCGTGCGGTGGCCGCCGATGTCGGCGTCGACCCCGCTTTGGTCATCCGGTACTTCGGCAGCAAGCAGGACCTTTTCGCCGCCGCCGCGGAGTTCACCATTGACCTGCCGGACTTGACCGCGGTACACCCCGATGACGTCGCAGATGCGTTGTTGCCCAGCTTCTTTGCCGTATGGGAGAACGACACCACGTTCGTGGCGTTGCTGCGCGCGGCGATGACCAGCCCGACCGCTGCGCACACCATGCGCCGGATTTTCGCTACCCAGGTCGCCCCGAAGCTGGCCGCCGTCACACCCGACCACCCGGCCCAGCGTGCCGGCCTGATGGGCGCGTTCGTCATCGGGTTGGCCACCACCCGCTACGTGCTGGCCAACCCCGCCGTCGCCGACCTCGGCCACGACGAGCTCATCGGGTGGGCCCGCCCGGTGATCCGCCAGCTGCTCGTTGGCCGGGCGCCCGGTTAGATGGCGCCATGACAACTGATGCCGGCGAGGCCGCGAAGGCGATTGTGCGACGCAACACCCAGGACGTGCAGGGTGGAGGCGACTCTGGCTTGTTCGACGAAGCCTTGTTCGACGAACTGTTCGCCGACGACTTCGTGGACCACACCCCGCAGCCCGGCACCACCCCGGACAAGGAAGGTGTCCGCCAGCTCTACACCTCACTTCGCAAGGCGTTCCCCGACTTTCGTGCCGAGATCGGCTGGCAGACCGTCGACGGCGACCTGGTGACCACCTACAAGGTGTACTACGGCACCCACCTCGGCAACTTCCTCGGCGTTGAACCGACCGGCCGCGCGATTGCGTTCGAAACCGTCGACGCGATGCGCGTGCGCGACGGAAAGATCACCGAACACTGGGGCGTGGCCAACCTGTTCTCGGTTCTGGCCCAGCTCGGTGTGCTTGCTCTGCCCGGCTAGAACGTGTTCTAGTGCAGGTGTGCTGGACTGGACCATGGAGAACCTCAGCGCCGACGATGTCGCCCGGTTGCGTGCTATGTATGAGCCGCTCACCGAGTCGGTGCGGGCGCTGATCGACGCGACCATCCGCACAGAGGTGGGCGCCGAAGCAGTTGCCGCCGCCAAGTCCGAGATCGATGGGGCGACGGCACGACTGCGCAGCGAGCAACTCGACGGCCCGTTCGGCATCCGGTTCACCACCGACGGCGACCAAATGCCGTGGGGCAATGTCGTGATCGGGGTACGCAATCCCGTCGCGCCGCCCCTTGTGGTCGAGCAGAGCGAAAGCGGGGTGTTCACCGACTTCCATCTGGGCGCGGCCTACGAAGGTCCGCCCGGCCACGTACATGGGGGAGTCGCTGCGTTGGTGCTCGACCATGTCCTTGGCGCCGCCGCCAGCCGCCCGCAGAAGCCACGGCTCACCGGCACCATCACGCTGCGTTACCTGCGTATCACGCGGCTGGGAAACCTGCACGCGGAAGCCCGGATTACGCGGACCGACGGCGTGAAGACCTTCACCACAGGACATCTCGCCGACGATGAAGGCGTCACCGTCGAAGCCGAAGGTGTTTTCATTCAGCCGCGGTGGGCTCGCGAATAGGCTGAGAAGCGTTGGGCACCAACGCTGTCAGGGCCGACCTTTCTCAGTCCTCGTCGTCGGGTGGGTCGGTGTCGCCGCGGAGGAGTTCTTCGGGGTGGTGCGCGTGGTTGATTTCGGGTGGTTGGGTGCCGTCGGTCCAGGCGAGGCGGCCGGTATCGGTGACGATGGTTTGTCGGTGGCCCTTGGTGACGAGGTCGTGATCGGGGGCGCAGGCGAAGAACAGTTTGTCGGCATCGGTGGCGCCGTTCGGTGACCAGTCCGGGCTGTGATGGACCTCGCAGTGGTAGCCAGGCTCAAGGCAATTCGGATGCGTGCAGCCGCCGTCGCGGGAATAGCAGATGATGCGTTGGTCAGTAGTGGCGATGCGGTTTTGGCGGCCCAGGTAGATGGGTCGTTCGCTGTGGTCGTCGAACACCGCCAGGTAGTGGATACCGTCGACGCCCATCCGGAGCAGATCTCGCATCGGAAGCGCGGTGTCACCGCCGGTGCGCGCCGGCGGAGGCATCGGGATGTCCGGATTGGCGACAGCATGGGCGGCCTGGTTGAGTTCGGCGAGCGTGGTGCGCACGATCACGGTGACCGGGTGGCCGCGGTGCTGGCCCATCGCACCCGAGGCGATCCCGGCCTTCAGTCCGAGCTTGATGCCGTCGTGGCAGCGCTGGGCCGCGCTGCGCTCATCACGCACCTCGGCCACCGTGCCGTCGGGCAGGTGCCTGCCGGGACGGACGGCCGCGGTGACCGCCTCCACATAGCAGCGAGTTTCCGGGTCGATCCATCCCGACAGCCGCGACATGCCGTCCGGTCCCTGCTGCCCGAGCTGTAATCCGCGGCGGCGGGCCCGGTCGGCTTCGTCGTAGTGGCCGTCGGGGTTGAAGATGTCGTCGATGTGCCTGCCGACGGCCTTGACGATCTCGACGTCATTCTTGGTGGCTTCTCGCACCAGGCTGCGCTCAACATCTTCGCGATCGACGGCCGATACGCACGAGGGCAGCACGTCGATGGCGCGGCAGATAGCGCGCAGGTGATCCTCGCCGATGGTGCCGGCTTCGAGGGCCTGTGCCACTCGGGGCAGCTCGGGTGCCAGCGGTGGACCGGTGAGTTGGCGCCGCGGCCGGATGCGACCGGCCACCTTTATGCGGCGTTTGATCTCCCTTGGCGGGATACGCAATCGCGCGCACAGTTTGCCGGCCAGTACGGGCACGTACTCGACCTCATCGGGTGGGTCGGCGATCTCGCCGAACACCCGATACATCAGTCCGCGGTTGGTGCGCTCCTGGGTCTCCAGGTGCTCGGCCATCTGGACCCGAAACTCGTTGCCCACCCCGTCAGAGGACAGGGACCGCATTTCGTCGTGGGCGGCGTCAACCTGGCCCAGCAGCTCGCGAAACCGCTCGCGCGCCGTTTCTCCGGTGACGAATTGGCCCATACCGCAAAGCTATCGAACACCTGTGCCAAACACCGACGGTCAGCCCGGGCCGACGCTCGGCCTGTGGACCAAATCGGGTTTGTGGATAACTCACCACGCGAGATTCCAACATGTCAGTGCATTTCGGTGCCAGATGGTGTCTGCACGTGTTGCGAGGCAAGTCGATCAGGACGAGGTGGGCTCGTGACTAGCGGCGATGCCGGCCAGGCTCCTCGTGATCGTGTCGACCTCGGTGACGAGCACCCGCGCCGCCGCGTTGTCGGCGGCAAGCCGTGCCCCTTGCTCGCGCACCTGCTGACTCGCCGCGATCAACTCGTCGACGTCGACGGTCCACGGCGTGGCCGCGCTCGGCGGTGCGCCTCGCAACGCGTCGACGTAATCATCTAGGGCGGCGACGAATTCGGGCGTCAGCGCCGTCGACGGTTCGCTGGACAGGGTGCTTTCCAGAGAGGTGCATGCGCTGGTGACGGCGTTCAGCGCCGCTCGATACGACCGCAGCCACCGACGCAGCTCACGCGAATCCGCCCGTGTCGCGCCGGATGCCGCTTCAAACGCCGCGCGAGCCCGGAACGCTCGCTGCCACGCCGCCGACAACGCTTCGGCCGGGTGATCGAGTTCATGCGCGAACGCCTTGACGACCGCTGCCGCGTAGTCGATTTCGGACTTCAGCAGTTCGCCGGCGCGCTGGCGGAGCCGAATCAACCCGTGATCGGGCAGCACGACATGGGCCACCACCGCCAGGCCGCCGCCGATGACCACCGCGAACAACACGTCTTCGATGGCCGGACCTGTCGCCGCGGCGTCGATGTCGAGCAGGAACACGATGGTCGCGGCCAACGCCGCAGTCATCGCGAGATATCCGACCCTTGCGACTCCGTACGTCACCGCAAGAAACACCACCGCCGCGAGGGCCGCCGAGGAACCCGTCGGCTGCCACACCAAAGTCAGCGCCGACGCGACCACGATCCCGGCGGCGGTGCCCGCCACCCGTCCGACGCAGCGGGTGTAGGTGTGTGCCGTCTCGGGGCGCAGCACCATCAGCACGGTCAACGCGATCCAGTGGCCGTGTGCGACGCCACCGAACCGGTCCGCAGCCACTCCCAACGCGGTGGCCGACGACAGCCGGACGGCGTGGCGCAGCACCGGCGACGTCCACGTCAGGTGGCCACGCACCACGCCGGCGGCCGCGAGCAGCGAGCCGATCAGGTCGGGGCGACGGAATTCACCGAACCGCGAGGCGGAGGCCTCGTGAAGTTGTTGTGAAAACCGTTGCGCGCCTGCCGCTTGCGGCCCTGTCACCGCGGCCGCCGCGACATCGACGCGGGCGAGCGCGTATTCGGCGTCGCGCCGCGCGGTGTGGTTGTGCTTCGCGATCGCGTCCAGGAAATCCGCGGCAGGGGACAGCACCTGCGAAACCCCGTCATCGCCATCGCGCATGGCGCCCAGTGTCGCGGTGATCCGCTCGGGCAGCCGGTAGCCGCCGTGATACGCCAGCGGGCGTCGGGTCGCCTCGCTGTCGACGAACGCTTCCCGCAGCGACGTAAGCGGGGCGGTGCCCACCGCGGCCTGACGGTCGGCTGCGACACGGCGAGCGTCCGCGGCCAGTCCACGGTAGGTGCGCGTCAGCGCGGCGCGCTGCTCCCGCCAGCGCTGAGGCGGCCATACCGCGATCAGCGCCGCCTGAACGCAACCGGCGGCCACGGTCAAAAGCGTCGAGGACACCACCGCGGACAGCGAAGGGGCAACCGGCGGCGAGATCACCAGCAGCGCAGCGGTGGCGGCCGCGACCAGGCCCGGTTTGCTGCCCAGCGCCCACTGCATACCTGCCGCGAAGCACCACACCGCGACGACGGCGATGAACACCACCTTGTGGGACGCGGTCAACGCGCCGAGAAGTACGACGGCGCCCAGTTGCAGCGACACCACCACGACAAGGGGCACCCGTCCTGCGGGACTGTCCTGCATGGCGATCGAGCCAGCGATCGCCGCCGCCCCTGCTGCCCACACCGCAGCCGACGGAGAACTCGACGCCAGCGCGGCCGCCACCATCGCAAGCACTCCGAGCAGGCTGCGCGATACCGCGCCGACGTCGGGCGTGGTCACGCGCAGTGCGTCGATCACCCGGCCGCCCGTGGTCACCTGCCTATTCTGACTCCATCAAGGTCACCGAAGGGTGCAGTACACGCGCCAAATCCCGGCCGGATGTCCGAGCGTCTCGACAGTGGCGAGGCAAGCCCAGCAGATGGCGTCCGTTGTACCTGCACTCGTGAATGTGTCTGTCGGCGCCAAAAAACTGAGCTCGCGCGTTGAAACGGATCGGCCCGGGCCAGGAACTGCGAAGCGGCCGGAATGGGCTCATTTCGCCTGCTGCTGGAACCAGCAAACGCTGCAGGACCGCATCTTTGCATCGCACGTGCAGTACGAGCCGATTTGACGCCAGAGGGATATCTGCGATGGAAATTGCGCAGCAGTCAAATGCTTTGCGGCACAGCACATACCCCTCGGCATCGTCCTTCACGCGACAGATTTCGGTGAAGATTTCGATCGGCCTCCGTTTTGACTTCATGAAGCGGGTTGTCGGAGGTACGGTCAGCTAACCGGATCAGATGAGCAACCGTGGAGGTGCCGATCCCATGGATTTCGCCTCATGAGGTCCTGGCCGCGTTTTGCGAGGCGTTGCGCCGAGTCTTACCACCGATAACGCCTCACCTGCTCAAAATGTCCGAATACCGAACGGAGCTTTCATGAGTACGGCCGCCGAGCGTGCTGCGCAATTGGACCTCGTAGCCCGACTCAAGTCCGCATATCCCGAGCTTCCCGATGCACCGACTCCTGATCTGCTTGACCACGAGCGCATCACCGCCTACCTCAAGCCCGTCCACGACGTGGGCGGTGAGCCGGATGCGCCGATGAAGTATGAGGACAAGCAGTACGAGCTCTGGGAGCACATGACCTATGTGATCTGCGAGGTCCTCGCGTGGCGCGGCATCTGGTTGTCGGAGGAGCGTCGCCGGATCGGCAACGTCGACGTCGGTCGGGCGCAGTATTTGGGGCTGCCGTACTACGGCCGCTGGCTCCTGGCCGTCGCCCGTGTCCTCGTTGAGAAACACCACATCGGCCTGACTGAGTTGAGCGAACGGATGGCCGAGGTCAAGGCGCGCTACGGGGGCGGTCTTGCCGGAAAGAAGTTGGACGCCACGCCGAAGTCCCAAGGCGACGGGTCGCAGGTCAAACGCAACGAGCACCACAAGCGCGCGGTGGGCGAGGGCGATCCGCAGGTGTATGCCGGTCAGGCCGGGCAGCCGAAGTTCAAGGTCGGCGACGCCGTGGTAGTACGCGAACTGCCGGTGATCTTTTACACCCGCACCCCGGAGTACGTGCGCGGCGCGAAAGGCGAAATCGCAGCGGTCGCGTACGAAAGCCCGGCCGCTGAGGACGAGACCTGGGACCGTCCCGCGACGCCGGAATGGTTCTACGTCGTTCGGTTCAACATGTGCGAGTTGTGGTACGGCTACACCGGAACCACCGATGACGTCGTCCAAACCGAAATTCCCGAACACTGGCTGCAAGCCGCCCCCTAAACCAGCTTCGGTGTCCAGAAAGGAATTCGCATGACCGACCATGGTCACGATCACGATCACGATCACGATCGCACCGTTAAGCCGATGGTCGACGAGATCACCGACTTCGAAGTCCTCGAGATCGCGCTGCGTGAGCTATGCATCGAGAAGGGAATCTTCACCGCCGAGGAGCACCGCCGCTTCACCGAATTCGCCGAACAGATCGGCCCGACGCCCGCGGCGCACTTGGTCGCCAAGGCGTGGCTGGACCCCGAGTTCAAGAAGCTTGCTCTGACCGAACCGATGACGGCCAGCAAGGAGGTCGGTGTCGACTGGATGGAACCGACGGGGTTCGGCACACCCAGCGACTTCACCGCGTTCCAGATTCTCGCTAACACGCCAACGGTGCACAACGTGATCGTGTGTGCGTTGTGCTCGTGCTATCCGCGACCGATCCTCGGCAATTCGCCCGAGTGGTACCGCACGCCCAACTATCGCCGACGCTTGGTCCGTTGGCCACGCCAGGTGCTCGTCGAATTCGGGCTCTACTTGCCCGACAAGATCTCCGTCCACGTGCAGGATTCCAACCAGAAGCATCGCTTCATGGTGATGCCTTTGCGGCCTGAGGGCACGCAGGACTGGACCGAAGCACAGCTGGTGGAAATCATCACGCGTGACTGCCTGATCGGTGTGGCATTGCCGAAGGCCGGCGTCACCACCAACGTGATCACAGATACCCGTCCTGCCGTCCATCCATGGACCGCGGGATGAGCGCTGCGGGGGATCCGGGTTTGACCGAGCACGTCGACATCGACGCCCTGAAGCAGATCGTGCACCGCGATCAGACCTGGCCGCGGATGGCCGCCAAGTACGGCGTCGAAAACCCCGTGCCGCCATGGAAGACGAGTCTGGACGGCCTCTGCGACGCGCTCGACCAGGCCAGCTGCGATGCGAACGTGCCCAATTTCAAGGAGCGCCGTGACGAGGAAGACACGCTGTCGGCAACCCTCTACTCGGGCCTGCCCTACCCGGAGAATCAGCTGGTCTCGCTGGCCCACTCGCTGGTCGCTCGCGGCATCATCGACGAGGCAGCGCTGAAACGACGGCTCGCCAGTATCCGCGAGAGGCTCGAAGCATAGATTCAGATCGTGGAAAAGGTCATCATCACCCTCAGGGCGGCCGATGCGGATGAGAGGTGGTGCACCCGACTCCGCCTCCAAGTCGCGGCCGACCTACTCGAAACCGGCGCGCCCGGGCTCGCGGTCAATGTGCGCGACGACGCGGTGCGGGAATCACTGATGACGCTGACGACGCTGGATCCACCGGTAGTCGGGTTCGTCACGTTGTGGACGCAGCAGTCCTATGGCGATCAGGTGCGCTCCGCGATAACGCGGTTGGAAGAGGAGTGCGACGACGTGGCGGCCTACCTGGTGACCGAATCGGTGCCACTGCCGCCACCGATCACCGCTCCTGGCGAGCGCAGCCCTGGGTTGGCGAACGTCGCGCTGCTTCGCCGGCCCGGCGACCTCGACGCCGCGACATGGCGGCAGCGCTGGCACATCGACCACACCCCCGTCGCCATCGAGACGCAGTCGACATTCGGGTACACGCAGAATGCGGTGGTACACCCGCTGACGCCATGGGCGCCCGTCATCAACGCGATCGTCGAGGAACTCTTCCCGATCGAGGCGACATCGGATCTGCAGGTGTTCTTCGGTGCCGCAGACGACGACGATCTGCGTGACCGGATGGAGCGCATGGTGGCCAGCACCGCTGCATTCGGTGCAAATCGCGACGTGGACACGGTGCCGACGAGTCGCTACGTGCTCCGGACGCCGTTCGTTGGAAGGGGACACGAATGACCACGCTTGACGACGCGGTTGCGCTGGCGTCCGACGAGAGCGGCCTCGCGGTGGTCTCGACTCTGCGCGCCGACGACACCATCCAGGCCTCGCTTGTCAACGCGGGAAAGTTGGCACATCCGGGCACCGGAGCGCAGGCCGTTGCGTTTGTAACCTACGGCCGAGTGAAGCTGGCGAATCTGCGGGCGCGTCCCCAGCTGGCCGTGACCTTCCGCAAGGGTTGGCAGTGGGCGACCGTCGAGGGAAATGCCGAGCTTGCCGGACCGGACGATCCGCAGCCCTGGCTCGCCGACGCCGAGCAACTCCGGCTGCTGCTGCGCGAGGTCTTCACCGCCGCGGGCGGAACACACGACGACTGGGACGAGTACGACCGGGTGATGGCCGAACAGCGCCGCACCGTGGTGCTTGTCGCACCCAGTCGGGTGTACAGCAACGGTTAACGCTTACGCTGCTGCCGTGACGCGCGCATGCGAGGAGCAAGAAATGACCCTGCAGATCAGCGACGACAACCGGGTGCGCACGCTCACCCTCAACCGGCCCGACGTGCTCAACGCATTCAACGAGGAGCTGTACGAGGCCACCACGATCGCGCTGCGGGAGGCGGCCACCGATCCGGACGTGGCGGTCGTGCTGCTGACCGGCGCGGGAAGGGCGTTTTCTGCGGGCAACGACCTGAACGAGATGCAGAGGCGCATCACCGATCCCACGTTCAATGAGCAGGGCAGTCACTTCTCCGCGATGATCGATGCCCTCACCGACCTTCCCAAGCCACTGATCTGCGCGGTCAACGGCGTTGGAGTGGGCATCGGCGCAACCGTTCTCGGCTACGCGGATCTGGTGTTCATGTCATCGACGGCGCGGCTGAAGACGCCATTCACCAGCCTTGGCGTCGCGCCCGAGGCGGCATCGTCCTACCTCCTGCCACGGTTGATGGGCAGGCAGAATGCGGCTTGGCTGCTGATGTCGTCGGAGTGGGTCGACGCCGAGGAGGCACTCCGAATGGGTCTGGCGTGGAAAGTCTGCGAACCCGACGACCTGTTGCCACAGGCCCGACGGCACGCGGATATCCTCGCCTCCCGGCCAATTTCGAGCCTGATGGCGGTGAAACAGACCATCGTCGAGCCGACCCGCGCGGAGATCGGCGCTGCGACCGCCAGAGAAATCGAGCACTTCGCAGAGTTGATGGGTGCCGCGGCGAATGCTGCGGCGCTTGCCGAGTTCGCCCAAAAGCGCACGAACTAGCCGACATGGGCTCACGGTCCGCGCCGGCCGCACGCAGACGCCCCGCGGCGGACGAGATCGCGGCACGGCTCGAGCCGATCGCGCGCCAGAACATTGCCGGCGCCGCCCATGCGCGCATCGCCAATTGGCGCGCCTCCGACCGCGGCCTGTCCACCGAGACGTTCCTTTTCGACCTACAGCAGGACGGGGATGACGGGCCAACGACGGTGAAACGATTGGTGTTTCGGCGACCTCCCGCGGTCAGCCTTTACCCGGACTACGACCTTGCACGTCAGGTGTTAGTGATGAACCGGCTGCGGGACACGCCGATCACCGTGCCGACCGTGTGCTGGTTGGACCGCGACGACAAGGACCTTGGTACGCCGTACTACGTGATGGAGCAGGTGACGACGATCGGCACCGCGAGCGACTTCCCCTCGTATCACTCGACCGGCCTGTATTTCGACGCCACCCCCGAGCAGCGAGCCACCATGTGGTGGGGCTGCCTGCAGGCCATCGCCGATGTCCACGCTCTTGACTGGCGCAGCCTTCGCCTTGACAAGCTGCTGATGCCGCAGCGGGGCGCGCACCCGCTGGAACAGGTCGTCGCCTACTGCGCCGAGTTGCTGCTGTGGGGGTCGCCGGGCAGTCAGCGCCAGGAGCTCACCGATGCCGTGAAGTGGTTGCAGGACAACATCTATGAGCCCGAACACCTCGTGCTGTGCTGGGGCGACAGCCGGCTGTCCAACATCCTGTACGGCCCACAATTCGAAGTCGCCGCGGTGGTGGACTGGGAGATCGCCTTCATCGGTGACCACGAGGCCGATTTGGCGTGGATGCTATTCGTCGACTGGGCCTGCTCAGAGTACGAGGGCGTACCCCGCCTTGACGGGACGCCGAGCCGGGCGGAAACCGTCGATCGCTACGAGCAATTGTCAGGTCGCGCAGTGCGAAACCTGCGTTACAACGAAGTGCTCGCGGCCGTCGAGCTCGGCATCCCGGTGTCGCGGCTGGAGACCAGGCTGCGCAACGAGGGAGTGCTTTCCGCCGATTTCGACTTGGCCGGGTTCTGCGTTGAACGAATCCGCCAGCTCTTGGGCTAGTCAGCGGCTCAAGGTTTCCGACGCGCAGCCGTTGACTCGATAGTGCGCTTCGATGATCCCCCGCAGGGTGCGCCTGCACCTCCCGCACTCGCCGCCCGCGCCGCAGGCCTCGGCGATCTGCTTCGACGTTTTGGCGCCGTTGGCCACGACGTCGTTGACAACGTGGCTGGTGACTCCCGTACACAAGCAGACGAACATGATCAGCCCTGCCCGTCGATGCTCATCAGGTGGGTGAACCTGCCGACGAATTGGGTGGGGTACTCGCCGAGGCCCGCGTGCGACATCCACTCGGCGACGGCATCGGGGTGTTCGATCCAGTGCCTTGCGGTGGTCTCGTCCTCGATCTCCTGCAGGATCATCACTTCCCGCCCGTCGTCCAGCGCGCGGTATACCCAGATCTTGCGGATCCCTCCGCGCTTGAACCGCTCGGCTCCGTCGTGCACCTTGGCCATCAACGCAGAGACGTCCTCGACCGACGCCATCACCCCGACGACGACGCGGCCAACGTGGTCCTCGGGTGACGGCCCGAACAGGTCGACCTTCTCGACGACCTCACCGCCGAATATCGGCGGAATGTCGTCGGCGCCGGAGATGTCGAACCATTCGAATATCGCGGGGGAGCGCAATACGTCGCGAATTGAGCGGGCCTGGCGAATACCGATCGTCACCAATACCCGCCCTGGCTCCCAGATCGATGAATACAGAACGACATGATGGGCGCCGATTGACGCCAGCGGATCGCGATGCTTCTTGAGCCATGTCCACATCCGGTCGACATCGTCGACGCGGAAATCACACGCGAGGATGAGTGAGTGTAGATCGTACTCACCCATGGTTTCCTGCCTGTCGGGAGCGGCCACTAACTGTTAGCGCAGTCTAACCTTACTTAGCCTAGGCAGTCCACCATCGGTAGCCCGCGATGATGCCGGAGCCGAAGTTGGTTGGCAGAGCAGGCGAAACACGCCGTCATCGGGTTTGAAGTAGTCGCTAGCGCCCAACTGCTGCACTAGATTGGACTCGCGTGGCAGACGTGACACTTGACCGATACTTGACCAGCCCCTCAAGGTTCTTAGGAGCGATCCATGCAAGGTGACCCCGACGTTTTGAAACTGCTCAATGAGCAGTTGACAAGCGAACTCACGGCCATCAACCAGTATTTCCTGCATTCCAAGATGCAGGCGAATTGGGGATTCACCGAGATCGCCGAGCATACCCGCAAAGAATCGTTCGAGGAAATGCAGCACGCGGAGGAAATCACCGACCGCATCCTGATTTTGGACGGGCTGCCGAATTATCAGCGCCTTTTTTCGCTGCGGGTCGGTCAGACTCTGCGCGAACAGTTTGAAGCCGACCTTGCCATCGAGTACGAGGTGATGGCGCGGCTGAAGCCAGGCATCGTCATGTGCCGCGAGAAGGAAGACGCCACCACGGCGAACCTGTTCGAGAAGATCCTCGCCGACGAAGAGGATCACATCGACTACCTCGAGACCCAGCTGCAGCTGATGGACAAGCTCGGCGAGCAGCTCTACCTCGCGCAGTGCGTGTCGCGGCCGCCGACGTCGCTTTAGGGCAGCCGCGCCGGTTACCTGCGCCGGATCGGCCCACCGTGCGACCGCGGTAACTCTTCTAGCTTGTCTAACGATATGGCTAGAGAGTTCGACGACGGAAGGCAGCTATGACGAGTACGGCAGCGACGGTCACTGCCGAGGATCCCGAATCCGGCAGTGCCATGATCGGTCCCCAGCGCCGCAACTTCATCTTTGTTGCGGTGCTGCTCGGCATGCTTTTGGCCGCGCTTGACCAGACTATTGTCGCCACCGCGCTGCCCACGGTGGTGGCGGACCTCGGCGGTGCCGGCCACCAGTCCTGGGTGGTGACCAGCTATCTACTGGCCTCGACGATCGTCACCGCGATCGTTGGCAAGCTCGGCGACTTGTTCGGCCGCAAGTTCGTCTTCGCCGCGGCAGTGGTGTTTTTCTTGGCCGGCTCGATACTGTGCGGGCTGGCGGGCTCGATGACCATGCTGGTGGCGTCGCGAGCACTGCAGGGCATCGGCGGCGGCGCCATCATGGTGACGGCCACGGCGCTGATCGGTGAGGTCATCCCGCTGCGCGATCGCGGCCGGTATCAAGGCGCCCTTGGTGCGGTGTTCGGCGTCACGACGGTGGTCGGACCGCTGCTCGGCGGCTTCTTCACCGACCATCTCAGCTGGCGCTGGGCGTTCTGGATCAACGTTCCGGTGGCCGTCGTGGTCTTCGTCGTAGCCATTCTGACGATCCCGGCGCTGGGCAAGACCACGCGCCCCGTCATCGACTACGCCGGCATCGTGTTCGTCGGCCTCGGCGCGTCCGGCCTCACGCTGGCCACCAGCTGGGGCGGCGGGGAATACGCGTGGAGTTCGCCGGTGATCATCGGGCTGTTCGTCGCTTCGGCCGCCGCGCTGGCTCTTTTCGTGTGGGTGGAACGCCGTGCGGCAGAACCGATCCTGCCAATCCGGCTGTTCCGCAGTCCGGTGTTCACGGTGTGCTGCATGCTGTCGTTCATTGTCGGGTTCGCGATGCTTGGCGCGTTGACGTTCCTGCCCACCTTCATGCAGTTCGTCGACGGGGTGTCGGCGACGGTGTCGGGGCTGCGGACGCTGCCGATGGTCGCGGGCCTGCTGCTGACATCGATGGGCAGCGGCGTGATCGTGAGCCGCACCGGCCGCTACAAGATCTTCCCGGTCGTCGGGACCGCGGTGATGCTCGCCGGCTTTGTGCTGTTGTCGCGGATGGATGCCGCTACACCGATGCTGGTGCAGTCGCTGTATCTGTTCATCCTCGGCACCGGGATCGGAATGTGCATGCAGGTGCTCATCCTGATCGTGCAGAACACATCGAGCTTCGCCGATCTCGGGGTCGCGACGTCCGGCGTCACGTTCTTCCGGACCATCGGAAGTTCGTTCGGCGCAGCGATTTTCGGGTCGCTGTTCACGAACTTCCTCGGCAGCAGAATCGGTCCGGCGCTGGCGGCGGGCGGGGCACCCCCTGCGGCGGCGCGGTCCCCGCAGGTGTTGCACCAGCTACCCCACGACGTCGCCGCGCCGATCGTCAACGCCTACGCGGATTCCCTTGGCATGGTGTTCCTGTGCGCGGCCCCGGTGGCCTTCGTCGGGTTCATCGTGGCGCTGTTGCTCAAAGAGGTCCCGCTGCGCGAGATGGACGCCGTCTCGGCCGGCGATCTCGGCGAGGGGTTCGGCATGCCAGGAACCGAATCACCCGACAAGGTGCTTGAGATCGCCATCGGCCGGATGATGCGCCACTCACCGGAGATCAGGCTGCGCAACATCTGCGAAAAGCCCGGCTGTGACCTCGACGTGGCGCGGTTGTGGGCGCTGATCCAGATCTATCGGAACAACCAGGTATTCGGGTCGGCGCGGCTGACCGACATGGCGGACCGCCTTCGGGTGCCGTGCGAGGTGCTCGAGCCGACGTTCGATCGGCTGGTCGACACCGGCTACGCGCTGCGCACGGGTGATCTGCTGTGGCTGACCCAGGCGGGCGCCAAGCAGGTCGACGCGGTCTCGTCGGCATTGATCAACCGGATCGTCGAGAAGCTGGCCTCCTCACCGACGTTCGAAGGACTCCCGGACCGCGCCGCGGTGGAGGCGGCGCTTGAGCGCATCGCACACCGGGTGCTTGTGCAGCGGGACTGGGCCGACGAGCCGGCACAGCTCGCGGCCGCCAGCTGAACTACCAGCTCTTTTGGCGCACGTTCTAGAACGTGTTCCAATTCTTGACGGCCCGGCGTACGATTCCGCCATGAGTCGAATTGGACCCTTTGCCGACGATGACGCCGCTGCCTGGGTGGTGAAGTCTCCCGACATCGGAGTCGCGATGGCCGGTTACACGAACGCTGTCTACACCAAGAACCGATTGCCGCTGCGGGTCCGAGAATTGGCCCGCATGGTGATCGCGCTCGACAACGAATGCGTGGTGTGCCAGAACACTCGCGACTCGGATGGCATCGCGGCAGGCGTCGACGAGGACCTCTACGACCATGCTGCCGAATGGCGGACGTGGCCCGGGTACAGCGCGCAAGAGCGCGTTGCCGCGGAGTTCGCCGAACGGTTCGCCAGCGATCACACCGGCCTGCGCGACGACGAGGACTTCTGGGCGCGCTGCCGCGAGCAGTTCGACGACGAACTGCTGACGGACCTTGCTCTGTCCTGTGCCATGTGGCTTGGCATGGGCCGGATGCTGCGCACGCTCGACATCGGCCAGAGCTGCAAGATCACGCTTTGACGTGCTCCTGGCCTTGATGACCGGGTGGCCGACTGCAGGCCCGTCCGTCTCGAGCAAGAGAGCTGTAATTCACGCCGCCACATTGGACAATGACTGCCATGGCAGCCAAACCCCTCGCAGCAGCGGCGATCGCCCAGCTGGAGGCCGACGGGGTCGCCACGCTGATCGGCACGGTCGTCAACGCGGCCGGGCTCACGCATGCCAAAACGGTTCCGCTCCGGCGGATGAGCACATTCGCCGATCCCGGACTCGGTGCGAGTCCGGTCTGGCACGTCTTCGCTATCGACCAGGTGGGCATCGTGTTCGGCGATGCCATCGGCGTGGTGGGGGACCAGCGGATCCGCATCGACCTGAGCGGGCTGCGGATCCTCGGTGACGGATTGGCTTGGGCTCCTGGCGCTTTCTTCAATCAGGACGGTTCGGCTGACCCGTATTGCAGCCGCGGCGTGCTGCACCGGGTCGAGAAGCGGTTGTCGAAAGCCGGCATCGAAGCGGTGGTCGGCCATGAGGTGGAGTTCGTCCTCGTCGGCCCCGACGGCAGCGCACTGCCGTCACACATGTGGGCACAGTACGGCCTGGCCGGGGTGCTCGAGTTCGAAGGGTTCGTGCGGGACGTCACCGACGCCGCGACCAGCTCCGGTGTAGCGATCGAACAATTCCACCCGGAGTACGGCGTGAACCAGTTCGAGATCTCGCTGTCCCCGCAGTCACCCGTTGCGGCAGCCGACCAACTGGTGCTGACGCGCATCATCATCGGCAGGCTGGCCCGGCGCTACGGGCTGCGAGTGAGCCTGTCACCAGTACCGTTCGCGGACAGCGTCGGATCGGGTTCGCATCAGCACTTTTCGATGAAACGCGGCGAGACTTCATTGTTCTCCGACGGATCGGGGGCGGCAGGCATGACTTCGGACGGGGAGTCCGCCGTCGCCGGACTCCTCGCGGGCCTGGCCGGCGCGCAGGGCATATTGTGCGGCTCCGTCGTGTCGGGACTGCGGATGCAGCCGGGTCATTGGTCGGGGGCATATGTCTGCTGGGGCACGGAAAACCGGGAAGCCGCTGTGCGATTCCTGATGGGCGGACCGAGCAATCCACACGGCGCGAACGTCGAGGTGAAGGTCATCGATCCGTCGGCCAATCCGTACTACGCGACCGCGGCAATACTTGGGCTCGCGGTTGACGGCATCGAACGCAGCATGCCGCTGCCGCCAGAGACGACCGTCGACCCCGCCAAACTCACCGACGACCAACGCAAGCAGGCCGGCATCAAGCTGCTGGCCTCCAGCCAGGCGGAGGCGCTCGATGCGCTTGACCAATCCGCCTTGTTGCGAGGCATTCTCGGCGACGAGCCGGTCGACGCTGTGATCGCGGTGCGACGCTACGAGCAGGAGAACTTCAGCCACCTGAGCCCCGACGAACTGGCCGAGAAGTTCCGTCTGGCCTGGAGCGTATGAGTGTGTCGGCGCTGGCGAGTCACATCGACAGCGTCGCGCTGATCGATCACCACATGCACGGCTGCTCGCTGCGGGCTGGTGATCGCCACCGGTTTGAAAACGGGCTCAACGAAGCCAATGTCGAACCGCTGGCCGACTTCGATTCGGCGTTCGACACACAGATCGGCTTCGCGGTGCGGGCCCACTGTGCTCCGCTGCTCGGGTTGCCGCGTTACGCCGACGCGGACGCCTACTGGAATCGTCGCAGCGAGCTGGCCGAGTGCGAGCTTGCCCGGCTGTTCCTCTCGGAAGCCAAGGTGTCCGACTGGCTGGTGGACACCGGATTCGCCAGTGGCGTTGCTGATCTCGATGCGCTGGCGGACCTGTCGGTCGGGCGTGTCCACGAGATCGTCCGATTGGAGTCGGTGGCCCAAGAGGCCATTGAGGCATCCGACGACTACGCGACGGCGTTCGCCCGACTCCTTCACGAGCGGGCGAAGACCGCGATCGCCACCAAGTCGATACTGGCCTACCGAGGCGGATTCGACGGCGATCTGAGCGCGCCCTCACCCGCCGAGGTGGCCGCAGCGGCGCAGCGATGGCGGGACAGAGGAGGCACCCGACTGACCGACCGGGTGCTGCTGCGCTTCGGCCTCCATGAGGCCCTGCGCTTGACTATGCCGCTGCAGTTTCACGTCGGCTTCGGCGACCGCGACTGCGATCTGCACAGAGCGAATCCGCTGTATCTGCTGGACTTTCTGCGAGTCAGCGGTGACACACCGATCATGCTGCTGCACTGCTATCCGTATGAGCGGGAGGCCGGCTATCTGGCGCAGGCATTCAACAACGTCTACCTCGACGGCGGGCTGGCAATCAACTACCTCGGCGCGCGCTCGGCATCATTCATCGGCCGCTTGCTGGAGATGGCGCCCTTCCGCAAGATCCTGTACTCCTCGGACGGATTCGGTCCGGCCGAACTGCACTATCTCGGAGCGCGGCTGTGGCGCAACGGAATCCGGGACACTCTGCAGGGGTTCGTCGACGCCGGCGAATGGAGTGAGGCCGACGCGGTCCGTGTCGTCGACCTGATCGCCCGAGACAACGCGCGGCGCGTGTACGGGCTCTGCTGACTACCGCACGCCCCTGACCAACCGCCCCGGCCTTGCGCCGGTGTCGACCCCGTGGCGCCGGGTCACCGCCCCGCTGACCACGGTTGCGTCGTAGCCTCTTGCGCTCTGGATCAGCCTGCGGCCACCTGCTGGCAAGTCGTAGACCATGCGCGGCAACTCGAGGGTCAGGGCATCCATGTCGATGACGTTTATATCGGCCTTCTTGCCCACCGCGATAACCCCACGGTCGGAGAGGCCGTAGAGCGTGGCGGTGTCCAGCGTCTGCTTGCGCACCACGTACTCCAGCGAGAACTTCGGGCCGCGGTGACGGTCGCGGGCCCAGTGGGTCAGCAGGAATGTCGGATACGAGGCATCGCAGATCAGCCCGCAGTGGGCACCGCCGTCGGACAGCCCCGAGACGCCCGCGGGGTGCGTCATCATCTCGTAGATCACGTCGTGGTTGCCCGCGGCGTAGTTGTAGAACGGCAGCATCAACAGCGCCGAGGCGTCGGATTCGAGCATCAGGTCGTACATCGTGGCCAGCGGGTCCTCGCCGCGGCTCTCGGCGATGGCCGCCACCGTCTGCTCGGCCGTCGGCTCGTAGTCGGGCGGATCGCCGATGGCATAGATGCGTTTGGCGCTGTGCTGGATGAGAGCGTACATGCCATCAAACAACGGAAGCGGCTGCGGTGGAAGGTCATCCTCGGACAGGATCGCCGCGCGCACCGCGGGTTCGGCCAGGCGACGCGCCAACTCGTCGCGGTCCAGTTCGGCCTTGAGCCTGCGGAAGGTGGGCCGATGGGTAAACGCGTGATATCCGGGGAAGCCGAACAACATCCCGAACGGTCGCGCCGCGATCTGCGCGTAGACCTCGATGCCGTTCTCGAGCGCCTTGCCCGCACGATCCAGTTGGTCCCGCCACAGGTCAGGGAGCCCGGACGACTGGATCATGGCGAACGACACCGGCCGTTCGATCTCGCCCGCCAGCTTGGTCATCCAGTCGAGTTCGCGCATCGACGCCTCCGCGGGACTCTCACCGGCCACGCCCTGCGGAGCCACTTCGAAGACCGCACGGCCGCCCGCGGCCATCGCCCGTCCCAGGCCGAACAGTTCCTGTTCGACGGCGTACGTTCCCGGTACCGCCTCGCCGTCCACCGCACGGTGGCCCTCCGTGCGTGACGTGGAGAAGCCGAGTGCGCCCGCCTCGACGGCCTCCTGGACGATGCGAGCCATCACCGCAATGTCGTCTTCGGTGGCTTCCTCGTTGCGTGCTCCGCGATCGCCCATCGCGTACCCACGTACCGCGCCGTGCGCGATCTGGGTGCCGAAATCGACGGCCAGCGGGCGTTTCTCGATCGCGTCGAGGTACTCGGGGAAGGTTTCCCACTCCCACGTGAGCCCTTCTGCCAGTGCGGACCCGGGAATGTCCTCGACGCCCTCCATCAGTTCGATGAGCCACTGTTCGCGACCGGGCGAAACCGGCGCGAATCCCACTCCGCAGTTCCCGCCGACCACCGTGGTCACACCGTGCAGGCTCGACGGCTCCAACAGTGGGTCCCAGCTGACCTGCCCGTCGTAGTGGGTGTGGATGTCGACGAACCCCGGCGCCACAATGCGCCCCGTGGCGTCGAGGGTTTGGGCCGCGTCGCCGGCCATGCCCGCGTCGTCACCGCTTCGCCTGCGCACCTCGACGATGCGACCGTCCTTGACGCCGATGTCGGCGCGGTATCGGTCGGCACCCGTTCCGTCGACGACGGTCCCGCCGGTGATTTTCAGGTCATACATCGGGCCTCCTCAGACCAGACCGGTCGCGTCGAAGATCCACGACGTATCGGCTTTGGCGAAGTCTTCCATCCAGGTCGCCGGGGCATTGTTGGCCAGCGCCGCCATGTCCCAGTAGTCCTTCCACAGCGTGATTCTGCCGTTCTCCACGCGGTGCACGGTGACGAACTGCAGCACCGCGGATTCGCCCGTGGGCCATCGCCATTCCTCGTGGTGCTCATACATCACGTCGGTGCCGTTGTCGACCATCAGCCCGGGAAAGTTCTCATAGGACGTCAACGATTCGAGTCCGATCTTGAGTCGCTTCACGATGTCTTCGGGTCCGCGGGCGGCCGCGGTCGGGCCCACCGGCACGTCGAGATAGATGCAGTCGTCGGACAGAAACGTCTTCAGCTCATCCCAGTCGCGCGCAGACAGCGCCTTCCACATGCCGAGAACGGTATCCTCAACTGACACTTGCCAACTCACCTTCTTCGAGCATGGGCACGGCCGGAGCCTTGTGCGCGGCGCGCAGGAACCGGCCGGTGCGCCGCTTGCCGACGAGATCGGTCGCCTTGCCGTCGAGGAACACCGCGCGGCCGCCGACGAATACCGCGCTGACGGTCCCGTCGTTGCGATTCACCATGCGCGACAGCCCGCCGTACTGTTCGATGCGATCCTCGGCGTAGCCGTCAAGCGTCGCGTCCAGCCGCACGGGGTCGATGACGACGACGTCGGCTCGGTCGCCGATGCGCAGGTGGCCCGCGTCGATGCGATACCAGTCGGCGAGTTCGCCGGTCAACCGGTGCACCGCCCGCTCGATGGTGATGAACGGCTCGCCTGCCTTCCCGGCATCCCGCACATGCCGCAGCAGCCGCAGGCCCATGTTGTAGAACGCCATGTTGCGAAGGTGAGCGCCTGCGTCCGAGAAGCCCATCTGGATGCCTGGGTCGCCTGCCAGCTTCTTGAGCACTTCGGGCCGGTGATTGGAGATCGTCGTGCGCCAGCGCAACGCCCTGCCGTGTTCGAGGACGAGATCAAGGAACGCATCGACGGGGTGCAGGCCCCCGCGGGCCTGCCCGACCTCACCGAACGACTTGCCGATCACCGTCGCGTCTGGGCAGCCCACGATTTCGGCGTCGAAAAAGTCGCGGTGCCACACCCGCACGCCGAATTTGCTTTCGTATTGCTTGCGGAACGCGCGGCGATATGACTCGTCGCGCATCAGCTCGTTGCGTTCCATCTCGTCGCGCAGGTGCAGTGCCGCCGCGCCCGCGCCGAATTCCTCGAAGATCACCAGGTCGATGCCGTCGGCGTAGACCTCGAACGGCACCGGCAGGTGCTGCCAGCGGAAGTTGCCGCCGAGACGGTTGATCAGCCGGGCGACCGGTCCCATGGCCCAGATGGCGTACGGGTTGGCCTTGACGTCGGCGGCCGACAGCAGGCTGGTCTTGAGCGGGTTGCGGAAGACGCCCAGCGACTGCACGATCTGCGACCCGAGGTTGAAGGGGTTTCCAATGTCGGGGCCCGACTGCAGGATCCGTCCGGCGCGCCGCAGCAGGGACTTCAGCCGGCGCAGTTCGCGCGGCTTGGCATATGTCGACGGCAGTGTGCGCGAGCGGCACACCTCACCGTCGAGCTTGTCGAAAAGCAGTTGCTGCGAGGACATTCCGATGAAGCCGGCCCGCAACGCCTCCGAAAGCATCCGCTCCATCGTGGCCTGTTCGCGCTTGGTCGGGCGCTCGGTCTTGGAAGTGGCCCGATTCAGGCCCATGGCGGCCGCCCGCATGTCTGAGTGCCCGACGAAGGCGGCCAGGTTGGGCCCGAGCGGCCGCGCTTCCAGCGCCTGGATGTACTCCTCGGCGTTCGTCCAGGTCTTGTGCTCGTCGACGGCGCTGATGACGTGTTCGCGGGGGATCGCCTCGACCCTGCCGAAGATGTCGCCGGCATCTACACCGTCGATGTGGATGGTCGACAGCGAACATGATCCGAGCATCACGGTCGTCACGCCGTGGCGTAGTGACTCCGAAAGGGACGGTCCGTTGAGGACTTCGATGTCGTAGTGGGTGTGGATGTCGAGCATGCCAGGCAGCACCCATTTGCCGGTCGCATCGATGACCCGTTGGCACTCCGCGTCGTCGAGGTCGTGCTGCGAGATCGCCACGACATGGCCACCGCGGATGCCGATGTTGCGCACCGCCGATGGGGCGCCGGTGCCGTCGAACCAGCGGCCGTTGCGGATGATCGTGTCGTAGGTCACCAAGTCATAGAACAGCGCGCGCTTGCGGGTGTCAACGATATCGGTGAACAGATCTAAGGAAATGTCTACTATTGTTGCTGACCTGCGGCTATAGCGGCGCCCAGGCGTCGGGCTGGCGGCCGTCGGTATCGGTGAAGCCGTACTCGCGGGCCAACTCGGCGGAGGTGACCGAGCGCTGGTTCCAGCGGGACCGGCGCTCGTCGGCGGCGATGGCCGCGACGCCGCGTCCGACGTATCGCGGCGTCTCCGATTCGGCGAATCCGGGGGGAGCGGTGGGATGTCCGTCAGAGCGACCCGGGTTCAGCGCGGTGTGCCAGTTGTCCTCGCTGACGCCCCAGTTGTCGAGCATCATCTCCGAGCGCAACCAACCGGGTGTGACAACGACGGCGGTAGCGCCGAACGGCTCGAGCTCGTGGCCGAGGCCGTAGCCGAGCCTGTTCACCGCGACCTTCGACAGATCGTAGAAGGCGGAGATTCGGTAGGTTTCATCGTTATATTCCTTTGTCCCGTCGGTCACTTCGACGTGCAGTCCGCCTCGGCGAGTGACCAGCAACGGAAGCAGGCTGTGGGCGGTGATCAGGTGGGTGTCGACGCCGAGCCGGAGTATTCGCAGGCCGTCGTCGAGGTCGTGTTCCCAGATCGGCCGGTTCCATGTCGGAGGGTGACCCTTGAGGACCTCGGCGCCCCAGATGTCGTTGACGAGAATGTCGACGGCGCCGTGTTCCTCGCGAACGCGGTCGGCAAGCGCGCGCACCTGGGCGACGTCGAGGTGATCCACCTGGATGGCGATACCGACTCCACCCAGCGACGTGACCAGTTCGGCTGTCTCTTCGATGGTTTCCGGACGGTCGTAGTCGGACTCCGCGTTGCCGGACACACTGCTGCGGCCGGTGCAGATCACCGTCGCGCCTGTCTCGCCGAGCGCCGCGGCGATACCCCGGCCCGCCCCGCGGGTGGCCCCGGCCACCAGCGCGACGCGACTGCGCAGGGCATCCCCATCCGGCGTCCAGTCCATAAGGGCATACTCGCGAACGTGACACCCTTACAGCGCTATATCGCCGAAGAAATCGCCACCGATCATGTCGATGGCTTGTTGTCTCGACGCGAAGCCCTGCGCCGGCTGGCCCTGCTAGGACTGGGCACCGCAGCGGCCAGCGCCCTGATCGCCGCGTGCAGCGAAAGCAGCAAGCCGACCGCGAATGCGCCAGTGACCTCCTCAGGGGCCGCCACGTCGAGCGCCAAGCCCCCTGGGATGGACACCGCGCTGACCACCACCCCGATCACCTGGGCCGGCCCGCAGGGAGACCTCGAGGCGGCGTGGGCCGAGGCGCCCAACGCGCGCGGCGCGGTGCTGGTCATCCACGAGAACAAGGGCCTCAACGACTGGGTGCGGTCCGTGGCGGGCCGGTTCGCGGGCATCGGCTACTCGGCTCTGGCGATCGATCTGCTCTCGGCGCAGGGCGGGACGGGGAAGTTCGCCGACCCGGCACAAGCCACCGCCGAGCTGGGCAAGATTCCCACTGAGGTGTTCACGGCCAACCTCAAGTCCGGCGTTGGCGAGCTTGCGCGGCGAGTTCCCGACAAGAAGGTCGCGGTGGTCGGCTTCTGTATGGGCGGGGGCCTGGTATGGCAGTTGCTTGGTTCCGGTGAACCGCAATTGGCCGCCGCCGTTCCGTTCTACGGGCCCGCACCGGACAACCCCGACTTCGCCGGCTCGAAAAACGTTGCGGTGTTGGCCTTCTACGGTGCGCTGGACCAGCGCGTGACATCTACCCAGCCGATCGTGAAGGCCGCGCTTGACAAGGCGGGTATGGTCAACGAACTCGTCGTCGAGCCCGACGCCAACCACGCCTTCTTCAACGACACCGGGGATCGGTACAACGCCACCGCGGCCAACGACGCATGGCGTCAAGTGCAGGACTGGTTCACCAAATACGTGGGCTAGATCTGCCGAGCGTGCGTGTTCATGACCTGTTCTCCCAACGGTTGGTGTCGCGTTGTTGACCGCACACGCGTGCCGGTTCTGATTCAGCTCATGCGGGTTGTTCAGGTTGCGAACTTCTACGGCCCGCGCTCGGGGGGCCTTCGTACGGCGGTGGATCGCCTCGGCGCGGAATACTGCGCCGAGGGTCACGAGGTCTATCTGGTGGTGCCGGGGCCATATTCCGAATGGCGTGAGCTCGGATCGGGTGTCGTCCGTATTTCTCTGCCCGCCAGGCTGATCCCGTTCACCGACGGCTATCGGGCGGTGCTGCCGGGACCCGTCACGTCCCTGCTCGCAGAGCTCTCACCCGACGCGCTTGAGGTGTCGGACCGGCTGACCCTGCGATCGCTTGGCGGATGGGGTCGACGAAACGGCGTAGCCACCGTGATGATCTCCCACGAACGTCTCGATCGCCTTGTCGGGCAGATACTTCCGGCTCGCATCGCGCGATCGGTCGCCGATGCCGCCAATCGCAGGACCGCGGCCAGCTACGACGCCGTGGTGTGCACGACGGCGTTCGCGCGCGAAGAGTTCGACCGCATCCACGCATCAAACGTCCTCACCGTGCCCCTTGGCGTCGACCTTGACCAGTTTCATCCGCGCCGCCGCTCCGCAACGGTCCGGCAGCGTTGGGCACACCCTGGACAGACCCTGCTGGTGCACTGCGGCCGCCTGTCGGTTGAGAAGCACGCCCATCGCAGCATCGATAGCGTTGCCGCGCTGCGTGATTCCGGTGTCGACGCCAAGTTGGTGGTCGTCGGGGAGGGTCCGCTTCGGGCGCGGCTCGAACGGCAGGCCGCCGGACTGCCCGTCGACTTCACCGGCTTCATCGGCTGCCGCGACACCGTCGCAACCATCCTTGCGACCGCGGACGTCGCGCTCGCACCCGGCCCGCACGAGACGTTCGGTCTTGCGGCGCTGGAGGCGCTGGCGTGCGGCACGCCTGCCGTGGTGTCCAGAACATCGGCGCTGGCCGAGATCCTCACCACCGACAGCGGGGCCACCGCCGACAACGACCCGGACGCCATCGCTCGCGCGGTCACGTCGATCATCAGCCGGCCGGAACGCCTGCGGCGCAACAGCGCACGACGACGCGCCGAACAGTTCACCTGGCCGCGGTCGGCCGCGGGCATGCTCAACGCACTTGGCGCGGGCTAGGCACGGCGCGCGACGCCAGGTTAGGTTGTCCCGATGGGTGGCCCCACAGTCGGCCCGAAGGACACCGAGCGAACGAGAAGCCTGTGGTTCGCCCTTCTGCTGACGCTTGCCAATGGATTCCTTGACGCCCACACCTACTTGGTGCGCGGCGGCGTGTTCGCCACCGTCCAAACCGCCAACGTCATCTTCTTCGCCATCGACACCTCAGAACGAAAGTTCACGGCGGCGCTGGCCCACGTCTGGCCGCTGCTCGCGTTCATCGCCGGGGTGACACTGGCGTCTCACATCAAGTCCGGCCGCGTGGAGCGGACGGTGCCACGCCCGCTCGTCTGGACGATGGCCATCCAGGCTGTTGCGCTTGTGGTCATCGGATTCGTCCCGGCGTCGGTGCCGCGCAGCTACGTCACCGTGCCGATCAGCTTCCTGGCGGCGATGCAGATCGGTCTGTTTCGCAACATCGGCGACCTGGTGTATCTGCCCGTCGCGACGACCGGCAACCTGATGCGCTTCGTGGAAGCGGGATACGACGGCTTCGTCGAGAGGCACGCGCCGTCACGCCGGGCGTTCGGGGTTTACGGCGCCCTGATACTCGCGTTCGCCGCAGGCGCACTGACCGGCGCCGTCGCCAGCCTGGCGTTGGGAGTACACGCGATCTGGCTGCCTGCCGGAGTCCTTGCCATCACCCTGTGTCTGTTCATCATCGATGAGCGCCACCTGCGGTGAACTACCATCCAGGGATGATGCGGGCGCTGATGGTTCTCACCGCCGCAGGGGCATTGGCATTCGCCGGAACCGCTGCGGCGCCCGGCGCATCGCCAAGCCCGCCGCCGTGCTCATACACGCTGTCGCCGCCACAGGTCGTTGCGCTTTCCGGCACCAATATGGTGACGGCGACGATGTCACCCGCCGGCTGTGACCGCGCCACCGCGTACCTGACCGTGGCGTGCGTGCAACTGCAGGGCAGCGACGGCCCGGGCCAATGCCAGCAGGCAAACGGAATTCTGACGGCGCAGGTGTTCTACCAGCCGTACCGGCCAGGAGCGACGTATACGTCCACCGGGAGGGGATGCGCCACCACCGGCAATCCGCCGCAGCCCGTCTGCCAGCCGACGGGCCCGCTGACGGCGACCCTGTAGAGGTCAGGCGCCACGAGCACCCGCGCCCGCCGCCAGATGCTGGGACGAGCGGGCCTTGCGCGCCCGCACGCCGGGCACCGAGTGCGCGATCTGCCTGCCGAACTCGTCGGCCAGTTGTGCTGTCCGACTTGGCAATTCCGCCGACCCAGCAGCGCCGTCGAGGACCAGCACCACCCGGACTGCCTCAGCTGGTGGCGTCGCGGGCCGCAGTGCGGCTTGGTGCGCCCGTTTACTGTCGCAACCCGGCAACCGGTCGGGGACAGGGGTCTACTTCGGCATGAGCGCAACTCAGAACGCCGCCAGCACCTGCCCGGCATAGGTTGCTCGCGATGAACTCGCGAGTGGATTCACAGTTCGACGCCTCGGCGAGCGCGCTGCCGAAATCGACGCCCCCTTCCATCGCCTGGCTGCACGGACCGCAAACTAAACCTGGACCGGCTTTGGCGAAACACCCGCACCGTTGCAAGGCCATAATCCGTTGGCCTACAAGGCGTAGGTCGCAGGCAACTACGCCGTCAACGGTGTGTGGCTGCCAGCCAGCGGCTACTCTGAAGTCCCGCGCACGCCCATTCATACCGCGAAATTGGTCCTCTTTGAACCAATTCGGATCGATAATCGTGTCTTTCGCGAGGGTCCAATCGAGAGGGGTCAGTATGAAGAGATTCGGTTTGTTCTGGGTCGCCATCTTTCTCGTCGCGGCGTTTGCCACGGCGTGCGGCGGATCCAGCACCTCCACACCGGAACAGAAGACCGGGACCGCGACGATGACGGCCAGTCCGACAGGCACCGCGGAGCCCACGAGCGGACCGGCGGCGACCGGCGCTGCAACAATCACGATCGAGAACATGAGCTTCGGGGAACCCATCACGGTGTCGCCGGGAGCCAAGGTCGCTATCAAGAACAACGACTCGGCCGAGCATTCGGTGACGTCGGACACGGCGGGCAAGTTCGACGCTGATGTGGAGGGCAAGGGGCAGGGAACGCTTACCGCGCCGACCGAACCTGGCCAATACGCGTTCCACTGCAAATACCATTCCTCCATGCACGGGACGCTGATCGTCAAGTAGTCGCGGGGGAGAACCGCTCCCATGCCGACTGGCGCGACATGCCTAATGCCGCGCCGATTCTTGCCCATGACACGTCGCGGTCGCGCAGTTCGTGAACGCGATCGCGATGAACGGAATCCGTTGCAGCAGTTCGTTATCCGATAATGTCGCCCACTCGGGCAGCGACGGCGGTTCGGCGTGCGTGGTCTCAGCAAGAATGTCGACGCACAGGTTGACGCAGCCGTCGCAGATGTAGATGCCTTGGCCCGCGATGAGCTTGGCGACGTCGGTGTGCAGCCGGCCGCACAACGAGCAGCGCATTTCGAACGGCTTGGTCGGCATCGGAACCCTCAGTTCGGCGGAGTCCATGACACCGGCAGCCGTTTGATGCCGTGGATGAACGCCGACTGCAGCCGATCCGGTTCCTCCGTTGCGGTGATGTCGGGTATCTGCCGATGCAGCTCCTCGAAGGCGACGGTGATCTCGCGGCGGGCCAGGTTGGCGCCGAGGCAAAAGTGCGCGCCGCCGCCGCCGAAGCCGACGTGGGTATTGGGATGGCGGCGCACGTCGAAGGTCCAGGGATCGGCGAACCGCGACTCGTCACGGTTGGCGGATCCGTACCACAATGTCAACTTGTCGCCCTCAGCAATTTTCACGCCGCGCAGCTCGGTGTCCCTCGCGGCTGTGCGGCGCATGTAGACCACCGGCGACGCCCAGCGGACGATCTCTTCGACCGCCGTCGGCGCCACCTCGTCGTAGCTGCTCCACCAGTCGTTGCGCTGATCCGGGTACCGGCTGAGCGACAGGACCCCATGACTGATGGCGTTGCGAGTGGTCTCGTTGCCCGCGACCACCAGCAGGATGAAAAACGATGCGACCTCACCCGAGGTCAACCGCTCGCCGTCGAGCTCGGCCTGCACGAGGCTGGTGGTCAGGTCGTCGCCGGGCCTGCTCCGGCGGTCCTCGGCCAGCGCGGTGGCGTAGGCACCGATGTCCATCGAAACCCCGAAGAACTCGTCGAAGTCCGTAGCGATGTCGGGATCGCCGAAACCCAGAATGACATTCGTCCAGTGGAAGATCCGCTGATGGTCCTCTTCGGGGATGCCCATCATGTCGCAGATGATCTGCAGCGGCAGGGGACCGGCCAGGTCGGTGACGATCTCGCCCGTGCCGTCGGGATGGTTCTCGACCATAGCTGCGACCAGCCGCCGGGCCCGGTCGCGCACCGAATCCTCGATCATCGCCAGCACCCGCGGGGTGAACGCGCTACGGACGATGTTGCGCAGCCTGCTGTGCCGCGGGTCGTCCGTCGCGATCATCGAGCCGAAGTACTCCGCGAGCTCCGGATTCTGGTCGCCGATCGTGATACCGGCAGCCGAGCTGAAGTCCTCGGGGTGACGGCTGGCATAGAACACGTCGTCGTAGCGGGTGAGGGCCCAATGGCCGGCGATCGCGGAGAAGCCGTCGCCGATGAACGACTCGTGGAACGAGATCGGCGCGTCACGGCGCAACGTGGCGAACGTCCCGTCGCGAACGTCGTCGTCGCGGCCCCAGAAGTCCCACGAGCCCAGGTTGATGTCGGTCAGGGGTATGTCGGGCGGAGCCGCTCCGTTGATCCGAGTCGCGATACCCACCCCGCCGAGACTAGGCCGATCGCCGGCCGAGCAGACGCAATCTCGCCCAATCTGTCGGTGTCAGTCGAAGATCGGTGCGAGTTTGCGTCTGCTCGCGCAGAAACCGTGGTAGCACTGCATGGTGCGTAACCCACATGCGGGGCAACCGTTTACGACATCCGACGAGGAGATCGCGGAGGCGTTGCTGGATGTCAGCATCCCGACGTTGATGCTGTCGCTGGTCCACATGTCGGGCGACCCCAGCCTGATTCGCGGCGAGCTGCGGCCCGCCGGGCTCTTCCTCAACGAGGTGCAGGGCTACATGTCCGAGGAGGACAAGGCCGCGGTACGCAAGATCGCGCTAGAGGTGATCTGCGGCTACCGCGACCGCGGCTGCCAGGAACCCGCGCCGATCGGCCAGGAGCTGCTGCATGAGATGATGCAGTGGCTGGTCTGCGAGCCGGTTCCGCCCGAATACGTGCCGATGTTGCTCGAAGAAATGGAGCTAGACGGCAAAGATAGTCGAGCGGTAAAGGGCACGCATGCCGACGTGGGGGGCCCATTTCCGGTGGTGGTCATCGGCTGCGGGGAATCCGGTCTGCTTGCGGGCATTCGGCTGAAAGAGGCCGGCATCCCGTTCACCATCGTCGAGAAGAACGCCGGCGTCGGCGGGACGTGGTGGCAGAACACATACCCCGGTGCCCGCGTTGACGTCGGCAATCACTTCTACTGCTACAGCTTCGAGCCGACCGATCAGTGGACGCACTTCTTCGCCGAGCAGCCCGAGCTGCAGGCCTACTTCCAAACCGCGATGGATCGCTACGACATCGGCAGGCACGTGCGGTGGGAGACCGAGGTCACCGAGGCGTCCTGGGATGACGGCACCGCCAGCTGGTCCGTGCGGGCGCGTGACCGCAACGGAGCGACGACGACACTGTCGGCGCGAGCCGTGATCAGTGCCGTCGGCCAGCTCAACCGCCCGCACCTTCCCGACATCGACGGGCAGCAGGATTTCGCTGGGCCGGCATTCCACTCATCGGAGTGGGATCACGCGGTCGACCTGCGCGGCAAGCGCGTCGCCATGATCGGCGCCGGCGCCAGCGGATTCCAGATCGCCCCCGCCATCGCGGGCGACGTCGATCGCCTTACCGTGTTCCAGCGGACCGCACAGTGGATGTTCCCGAACCCGAACTACCACGCCGAGGTGGGTCCCGGCGTGCAGTGGGCGCTTCGGCATCTGCCGTTCTACGGCCGGTGGTACCGATTCCTTCTGTTCTGGCCCGGCTGCGACAAGGGCCTCGATGCGGCCCGCGTCGATGCGGATTACCCCGACCAGCAGACGGCGGTCAGCGAGATCAACGAGATCACCCGGATCATGTTCACCGAATGGATCAGCAGCCAGGTCGGCGACGATCCCGAGCTGCTGGCCAAGGTGGTGCCCGACTACCCGGCGACGGGCAAGCGCACCCTGCAGGACAACGGCAGCTGGCTGCACACGCTGACCCGCGACAACGTCGAGTTGGTCAGGACTGGCATCGATCGCATCGAATCGGACGCCGTGGTCACCGCCGATGGCACCCGTTACCCGGCCGACGTCATCGTGTACGCCACCGGATTTCACGCGAACAAGATGTTATGGCCGATGACGATCGTCGGGCGGGGCGGCGAAATCCTCAGCGAACGTTGGGGCGAACGGCCGTCGGCGTATCTGGGCATCACCGTGCCGGGCTATCCGAACCTGTTCTGCATGTACGGGCCCGGCACCAACCTCGCGCACGGCGGCAGCCTGATCTTTCACTCCGAATGCCAAATGCGCTACATCACACAGTGTTTGGAGCTGCTCATCGCGGGCGGGCACAACTCGATGGAGCCCACGCAGGACAAGGCCGCCGACTGGCACGACCACAGCCAGGCCGAGATGCGCAAGCTGGTGTGGTCACAACCCTCGGTCAAGCATTCGTTCTACAAGAACAAGTTCGGCGAGGTCTACGTCCTTAGCCCGTGGCGCCTTGTCGACTATTGGACGTGGACCCGCGAGCCGAATCCTGATGACTTCGTATTCCGTTAAGCCAGTTCCCAATTCATGTTCTTGGCAAAGGTCCTGGCATCGTCTGAGATCGTGCCGAGCTTGTGGCAGGTCTGTATGTACTCGGAGACCATTGGCATGAAGTTCATCGGGTTGTAGGCGTCCTCTTCGTTGCTCCACAGGCCGCCACCCCCGTACCGCAGGATGGTGATGCATGGACTCTCGAGGATGCTGCCGTCGCCGGGATCCTTCATGCGGTTCATGATCTCGCTGAACACCCAGCCCTTTTCGACGTCGATCGAATGCCACGTCACCGGGTAGAACGGCATCTCGCTGCCGGGGAACACGTCCATGGTCGAGGCGATCCACTCGCTGATCTTCTTCCGGCCGGCCATCTTGCCGTAGAGGTGCTCGGTGTACGTCGCGTCCTCGGTGAACAGCTCGCCGTACCTGGCCCAGTCCCACGACTGTCCGATCTCGACCACGAGATCTTGATGACGTTGGAACGTCTCCTCGATCTCCTCGCGTGACCACTGCGCCATGTGGTGTCTCCCTCGCCTCGGCTGCGGTAAAACTAGAACCTGTTCTACCAAACCTCGAGGGGTGCCGTGGCG
>JAOPVX010000193.1 GCA_025965975.1 Mycobacterium sp.
AGTGATTCCAACTGCAGGTGCGGCATACCTCCACCACGTGTACGGAAAACTCGTCGTATCGGGTCGCCAGCAAGACCAACTCCTCGGCGGTTCGGGCCGAACCTGACACGGCGCCCAAGTGGTCACCGAATACCCACGACACCAAGGTGAGCTGTTCCTTGCGGCAGATCGGGCACATCACCGAGCAGGGCTTCCCATGGAACTTCGCGGCCCGCAGCAGGTACGGGTTGGCGTCGCAGACCTCCGTGACACCGGTGCGGCCCGAGTACACCTCGGCCAGCAGGGACCGGCGCCGAAGCGCATAGTCCACCACCTGTCGCTGCAGTCGCACGGTGACCAGAGTACGTCGGCCTCCCGACCGCCGAGGCGTGACTACGCCGCCACACTTCGGGGACGGCCATCTGGTCTGCGCCGATGGCAACCGAACTCTTACGATCATCGACGTGGCAGAGCGGCAGACGGCGGGACCCCGGGCGAAGGACAGCGACAGGACCGACACCTGTCAGGTTCTCGACAGCGCGCTGGCCGAGGGCCAGCTCTCCATGGAGGAACATCGGCAGCGGGTGACATCCGCGACGAATGCATCCACCCTCGGAGAACTGGCGGGGCTGGTGTCCGATCTGCAGAACTCGCACGCGCCCGTCAAGATGCCCAACCTCAGGAAGTCGTCGCGGCTTACCGGCGGCGCAGGCGTCGGCGGCGGCGGGTTGGGCATGCGCGGCGCGGTGGCCGCGGTGCTGCTCGTGGTCGGCATCGCGATCGGCTGGGGCCTGTACGGCAACACCAGCTCGCCGTTGAGTTTCACCACCGACCCAAGCGCCAAGGCCGACGGGATCGGGCCCGTCGTGCTCACCCCGCCCAGGCAGCTGCATTCGCTGGGTGGGCTCAACGGGCTGATCCAACAGATGAAGCAGAAGTTCGGCGACACCAACGGCTACCGGCTCGTCGTCTACCCCGACTACGCGTCGCTGGACCGCCCCGACCCCAACGACGACAGGCGCAAGCTCGATTACACCTACCGCGGCGGCTGGGGTGACCCGTCGACGACCGCAGCGAGCGACACCGACAAGGTCGTCGACCTCAGCAAGTTCGACGCGAAGGCGGTGGTGGGCGTGCTGCGCGGCGCGGCGGAGACCCTCGGCATGAAGCAGGCCGACGTCAAGAGCACATATCTGATTTTGGAACCGAGCAGGGACCAGACCGCGCCGCCCGGGAGCATGGCCATCAACATCTACCTGTCCAGCGATTTCGGCAGCGGTTACATCGAGCTCGCCGCCGATGGCACAACCAAGCAGGTCAACTACCCCAGCTGAGCCGGGTCGCGACCCGTCCCGACTTCACCGATGTAGCGCCGAATATATCGGCGCGATACTATTGCGCGAGGTGTCGAACCGTCGTAGCGGACGAGCAAAGGAGGTGATTCGATGCTGGAACTCGCCATCCTGGGTCTTCTGCTCGAATCTCCGATGCACGGCTACGAGCTGCGGAAGAGATTGACGGGCCTGCTAGGAGCTTTTCGCGCGTTTTCCTACGGATCGCTGTACCCGGCGTTGCGGCGCATGCAGGCCGACGGCCTGATCGTCGAGGACGCCGCACCGGACGGCATCCCCAAAATGCGCCGTGCACGCCGCGTGTACCAGCTCTCCGACGCCGGTAAACAACGGTTCACCGAGCTTGTGGCCGATACCGGTCCGCAGAACTACACCGACGACGGGTTCGGCGTTCATCTGGCATTTTTCAACCGCACGCCGGCCGAGGCCAGGATGCGGATTCTGGAAGGCCGCCGTCGCCAGGTGGAGGAACGCCGCGAGGGTTTGCGCGAAGCAGTGGCACGGGCCAGCAGTTCGATCGATCGCTACACCCGCCAGCTTCACCAGCTCGGGTTGGAGTCCAGCGAGCGCGAAGTCAAGTGGCTCAACGAATTGATAGCGGCGGAACGGACGGCGCAGGGCCGCGCCGAGCAGCCGTAGGCACTACTGAGTTAGTAGGGAGAGGGAGAAGTCGTCTCATGACTGAGCACATCGGAGCCGGAACGCCGGCGACATCAAGTGCAGAGGTGCGGGTCGCCATCGTCGGTGTTGGCAACTGCGCGTCCTCGCTTGTGCAGGGCGTGCAGTACTACCAGGACGCCGACGAGACCGCCACGGTGCCCGGTCTGATGCATGTGCGCATGGGCCCCTATCACGTTCGCGACGTCCAATTCGTCGCCGCGTTCGACGTGGACGCCAAGAAGGTCGGCTTCGACCTGTCCGAGGCGATCTTCGCGTCGGAGAACAACACCATCAAGATCGCGGATGTGCCGCCCACCAACGTGACGGTGCAGCGTGGCCCGACGCTCGACGGCATCGGCAAGTACTACGCCGAGACCATCGAGCTCTCCGACGTCGCGGCGGTCGACGTGGTCAAGGTGCTGCGCGACGCCAAGGTCGACGTGCTGGTGTCCTACCTCCCTGTGGGCTCGGAGGAAGCCGACAAGTTCTACGCGCAATGCGCGATCGACGCTGGCGTGGCGTTCGTCAACGCGCTGCCAGTGTTCATCGCGTCGGACCCGGTGTGGGCCAAGAAGTTCGAGGACGCAGGTGTGCCGATCGTCGGCGACGACATCAAGAGCCAGGTCGGCGCGACCATCACCCACCGCGTGATGGCCAAGCTGTTCGAGGACCGCGGCGTGCAGCTGGACCGCACCATGCAGCTCAACGTCGGCGGCAACATGGACTTCCTCAACATGCTCGAGCGTTCGCGCCTGGAGTCCAAGAAGATCTCGAAGACCCAGGCCGTCACCTCCAACCTGCAGCGTGAGTTCAAGACCAAGGACGTGCACATCGGCCCGTCCGATCACGTCGGCTGGCTCGACGACCGCAAGTGGGCCTACGTGCGGCTGGAAGGCCGCGCCTTCGGCGAC